>JANNCG010000846.1:0-9422 GCA_031386385.1 Myxococcales bacterium | reverse complement strand
TGCTTTCAAGAAGGTCCCGCTGCGCGGGCCAACAGCTCGCTACTCTGGAGCGACCGCGTCGGGCGACAACGTTGGGTTGGGTGGCGGTGTCTCTGTCGGGACAGAGGGAGTGATCGCAGGAGTGACAGCGGGGCGACTGGGAGCTCTGCGACGTCGCATACGAAAACCCTCCATGTTGTAGTTTCGTGGAGGATCCCAAAGCGCGTACGCCACAGGACCCAAGGGGATTCGCAGCCCAACACTCACCCATCCCATCGTCGATGGCTCATCAAAGTGCAGCTGTCCCTCAAGATAAAACACACCAAACCCAGCGAGGGCGGTAAGCCCGGGCCGCCCCTGCAGCGACCAAGTCGCGCCAAGTGAGCCAGAGAAGCCATTCGAGAGGGAGGTGATCGAGCCCATCAGTCCAAAAGATGCGCGACCGGTGGTGAAGTACTCAGCCGTCGCAGTTGCTTCGTAAAACCGCCAGCGCGCGATATGCGAGTACCCCACTCGTCCTCGAAGATGAAACGCCGAAACCAAGTCCGGAAATCTCAGCGCCGCCGACACATCCACGTCGAGCGCAAACCACGGCTTCGGTGGCGGAGCCCCATCAAACTGCGCGTGCGCGTCCGTCGCAAGCGACAGAATCCCGCTCACAACCGCAAGTGAGATTGAGAACCAGTGTGTTTTTCGGAGCATGTAAAAACTGTCCTACGTCGGTGGTACGCGAAATCGCCCGTGTTTCATATCGTGGGCGAACTCTGAAGGGCTGTTTCACCATCCATAGCGCCAGAGTGAAGGTCACAAGAATCACAAACTGCGACTAAATTTTCAGCCCATAATAAACACCGATTGACAGTCGGTGTTTAGCCTCCTATGCTGAGCGCATTCGCATGGAAGTTCCGATCCTTGGAGAGTTAGAGACGGCGGTTCTGGAGTATTTGTGGGACCACGGGACGTCAGACGCAAAGGTTGTGCATAGCGCTCTCGGCGTCGCGCGTGAGATTACCTTGAGCACCATCCAGAGCACCCTTGAGCGACTGCACCGCAAGCAGCTGCTCATTCGCGAGCGAGTGTGTCACGCGTACCGCTATGCCGCAGCGTGTACCCGTGCAGAGTTTCGTGCGCACGCGATGGCGTCAGTCGCCGGAGATTTGCACGGCGCCGACTCAGCCGGAGTGATGGCGGCGTTTGTTGATCTGGTAGCCCGCGCAGATCGACGCAAGCTCGATGAGCTCGCGGATCTCGTCGCGGTCGCTCGCGCTCGCAGAAAGACCGGTGCCGCTTGAGCGTCATGGCATCGGCATTGTTGCTGCTAAGCGTCTGCGCCGTGATTTTGGCGGGGCTGCTCAATTTTTTTCGTGCCCCTTTGCTTCGTCCCTTAGCGCAGCTGTCGCCACGAGTACGGATTCGATGGATCGTTGGGTTGATGCTGACTCCGTTAGCGACCGGGGCTGCGGTAGTCACCCTCGCCCTGGGCCACTGCGTCATGCACCACGTGATGGGGACGGTCGAAGACTGCGCCGTCGGAGGCGCGGTAGAGTGTGCATTTTGCCTGTTTAATCCAAGCCCGGTGAGCGCGGTGACTTCTGCTTTCGCCGCGGTTGTCGGGCTGGGGGTGATGTATCGACTCAGCTTGATCGGGTTAGGTTTTTTGCATGCTCGTCGCGCTCGTCAACGGCTGAGCGCGGTGGCCTTGTGCGGGCCTGATGGCGTGTGGCACGTCCCAGGAGTGCGGGCGTTTGTCATCGGCTGGCCGAGCCCTGTGGTGTGCGTCGGTGAAAAATTGGTGCAGCGCTTGGATCCCGACGCGGTGCGCGCGGTGACAGCGCACGAGCAGGGCCATCAAGAGAGAGGAGATCTATTGTTGCGAGCCTTGGGGCGCGCCCTTGCCATGACCCATTTCGCGCCAGTCGGAGCGCAGCTTTTAGCTTCGCTTGACCTCGCCATCGAGCAAGCGTGTGATGAGCACGCAAGCTCGACAGTGAGGGATCCGCTGATCGTCGCTGACGCGCTTATTTTGGCAGCGCGTCTGCAAAACGAAGAAGAGGGCAGCAGTCCGCAGGACACCTCTCACGCGCTCGCGGCGAGAATTGAAGCGCTGTGCGCTGAGCCCAACGGGGGCCAGCTTCCGGCTTGGACTCGGTGGACTGCGAGGGCGCTTGTGGCCAGCGCGGGGCTCGGAGTTCTATTGTCCCATCACATCCATCAGCTTGTGGATCAAACGATCCACTGGATCCACTCGTGAGCGTCTCGTGAGGCCCTCGTGCTGAGCATTTACCTGACAAAAAACAGATCAATCCAAACACCGATCGATCGTCTGTGTTTTTCGGGCAGGGCCATGTTTTTTTTCGCCATCCTCGGCCCTTCAGTGTTGATCCACTTGGTGCCGACACAAGCGAGTGCGCAAGCGCAAGCGCCGTTGCAACTCCAAGCGCAAGTGCAACCACAAGCACGCGTAGGCGTCGAGCTGAGCCGCGCCGATGTGGTTGCCCGCGCGCTCGCGCACAGCCCCGCGTTGCAGCTCGCCGAAGCGCAGGTAAGGCTCGCGAGCGCACACCGCGTGGGGGCCTCGATGTATGTTCGAGACAACCCCACGTTGTCACTTTGGAGCGGTCCACGAGTTCTCGCATCCGGAGATGTCCTAGCCGATTTGACCTTAGGAATCTCTTGGCCCTTCGATCTCTCGGGCTCTCGCGCCGCGCGCGTTGAGACCGCCAACGCGGGTGTTCGTCTGGCAGAATCGCAGGCGCAGTGGATGCAACAGGTCGCAGTGTTTGACGCGCTTGAGCTCTGGCTTCGCGCCATCGCTGCGCAGAAGCGTGTCGAGCTTGAGCGTGTGCAAGTGACACTCGGCGAGACCGCCCTGCGGGTGGCACAGGTGAGGCGCGCGCAGGGCGCCGTGGGAGAGCAAGAATCGCTCGTGGCGCAGCTTGCACTGAGCACCGCGCGAGCGAGGGTGTTGGCGGCCGAGGGCGAGCCTCGTGCGTTGATAGAGCAGCTTCGTGTGCTCCTCGGTTTGGGAAGTGGTGCGCTGAGCGTGAGCCTAGAGCTGCCCACACAATCGCTCGCGCCGTTGGAGACGTTGGTCGCTGGGCTTGGGCGCCGAGCGGACGTTTTGCAGGCCGTTCAACGCATTGATGTCGCGCGTGCAGAAGTGCAGTTGCAACAGCGGCTCGCGGTCCCACTGCCACGGGTGGGCTTAGGCGGAGGGCGCGAGAATGAGTACTTCGCGCGGGTTGGGCTTGATATCGCGCTGCCGGTGTTTCAACGCAACCAGACCGCCATCGCGGTTGCGACCGAACAGATCGCGGTCAACACCGTCGAGCGCGATACCGTTGTGCGCCGGGCCGAGGGTGAGCTTCGCGCCGCGTATGCCCGCTACGAAGCCGCGCAGCGGACGCTCACTGAGCTTCAGAGCACCCTGCCCATCATCGCTGAGACCGAGCGACTGGCCACCCGCGGCTTTGAGCTTGGACAACACGATCTGACGGCGACCCTGGTCGCGTATCGCGAAGCAGCCCACGCACGTGCCCTGCACCTAGAAGCCATGGTGACGCTCGCAACCACACAACTCGCGGTCGAGCGTGCCGCAGGACTGAGCCATCCATGAGCAATAAGCTATATTCTAAACATCATGCTTTTTTGTTCATATTGTTGTGCATCGCGTCCCTTCACGGCTGCGACAGTCACAGCGCTTCTGCCTCTAGAGACGCAAATCAGGGAGGGGATGCTGCAGCGCCCGAAGAGCACGCAAACCGAGTCCAGCTGACCGCCGAGGCGATGGTCAACGTAGGGATCGAGGTCCAGCCCGTGGTGCCACAAACGTATGGGCCCAGGCTTGAGGTCCCCGCAACGATCGAGGGCGACGCGCAGTTGGTGTCACGAATGGGTGCCCGCGCGCCCGGACGTGTGGTGGCGCTACTGGTGAGCGTGGGCGATCGGGTGCGGGTCGGCGATCCCCTGTTTCAACTTGCGACCATTGAGCTGCATCAGGTGTCGACCGAGTATTTGGTAGCGATTGCGCGCTCACGACAGGCCGTGGACGCCCTCCGTCGCGCACGGGCGCTCAATGACGAACACGTGGGTGCTCTCGCGGACGTTCGACGCGCACAAGCAGACGCGGCTGCCGCACAAGCCACGTTGCACGAGTCAGAAGAGCACCTGCATTTTCTCGGGCTTCGCGAGGCTGACATTCAGCGCATTCGTGCGACGAGCAGCCACGGCCGTACCAACAGCATGATACGCGCCCAGATTGATGGGATTGTCAGTGCAATCCATGTGACCATTGGTCAGGTGTTGCAAGGGACTGAAGAGATCGCGGTGATTAGCCGAACGGATCGAGTGTGGGCTCACTTGCACTTGTACGAGCGAGACCTGCAGCGCGTACGCGCGGGTGCTCATGTGTCGATACGATTGCAAGGAGCAGAGAGCAACGAGAACGGAGAGAGCAACGAGGCTGACCTGCCTAGTGGAACACTGTCGTTTATCAGCAACCTGCTCGACTCCACGACACACACCGGTGATGGCCGTGTAATGCTCGAAAATCCACAGGGAATCCTCCGTATCGGGATGACCGCCACGGCGCTCGTCGAGGTCCCATCCGCGGGCCCACAGCTCTGGCTGCCGCAACAAGCGGTTCAACTGCATGAGGGCAAATCGATCGTGTTTGTGCAAGATGGCGAGCGAGAGTTTGTCGCGCATGAGGTGCGAGTTGGCGAAGAGCATGGTGGGCGAGTTGCGGTGCTTGAGGGGCTAGTAGCGGGACAGCGTGTCGTTGTCCGCGGCGCGTTTTCGCTGCGCAGTGAACTTGAACACGACGAGCTCAGCGAAGATTGAAGTTGGCGAACTAAATGCTTGAAAAAATACTAACATTTAGCATTCGTCACCGGCTGGTGGTCCTCGCCGCGACCGTGATGCTCGTCTTGTTTGGACTTCGTGCTTTCTCGCAGCTACCCATCGATGCGGTCCCGGATCTTACCAACGTCCAAGTGCAAGTCTTAACGAGCGCGCCCACGCTCGCGCCCTTAGACATCGAGCGATTGGTCACAGCGCCCATAGAGCGGGCGATGAGCGGCTTGCCACGAATGCTGGAGGTCCGTTCACTCTCACGCGCAGGAGTGTCTGCCGTCACGATCGCGTTTGAAGATGACGTTGATCCGTCCTTGGCTCGGCAGTGGGTCAACGAGCGAATGTCGCAAGTGAGGCAAGCGGTCTCGGCGCAGTACGGCGTCCCTGAGCTTGGCCCCATGACATCGGGTTTGGGGGAGATCTATCAGTTCGAGGTCCGAGGCGATGGGCGCTCGCAGATGGAGCTTCGATCGATTTTGGACTGGGAAATCACTCCTCGGCTGCGACTTGTTCCGGGCGTCGTTGAGGTGAATGTCTTCGGTGGAGAGCTGCGGACCTACGAGGTGAGCGTGGACCCCCAGCGCATGGCGGCCATGGGCTTATCGCTCGCGGAGGTGTTCTCGGCACTGGAGCAGAGCAATACCATCGCGGGCGGAGGTGTCATTGTTCGAGGTCCTGAAGGGCTACTGGTGCGTGGAGATGGACTGATTCGCTCGCTTGCGGATGTACGGCAAGTGGTCGTTCAACGGTCGCCAGCCTTGGTGCTGATAGAGCATGTGGCGACCGTACGATTTGCCCCGCTGCTTCGGTGGGGTGCGGCAAGCAGAGACGGCCGCGGCGAGGTTGTCGTGGGGATGGCGGTGATGCGGTTAGGCGAGAACAGCCGTGACGTGTCACGCGCGGTTGAAGCGGCGGTACAGCAGATCAACCCATCGCTCCCATCAGGGGTGCGAATTGAGACGTTTTACGATCGCACAATGCTGGTCGATAGGACGCTCAAGACCGTCGCTAAGAGCCTCGCAGAGGGTGGAATTTTAGTCATCGTTGTGCTTTTTTTGCTTCTGCGCAATATGCGCGCAGGGCTTATCACCGCGCTGATGATCCCCCTCTGTATGCTGGGTGCTTTTATCGGGATGCGCTTGTTTGGCGTCACCGGAAACCTCATGTCCCTAGGCGCGATCGATTTTGGCCTCGTTGTCGACGGCGCGATTATTTTGCTCGAAAACTCGCTGCACCATCTGTCAGAGAAGCGAGAAAAATTGGGACGCACTCTGACGCGCGAAGAGCGCGACCAGGTGGTGTTTGAGTCCGCAAAAGAGGTCCGGATGGCGACCGCGTTTGGTGAAATAATCATTGGTCTTGTGTACATCCCAATCCTCGCGCTTGAGGGTGTCGCTGGTAAAACTTTTCGCCCCATGGCCCTCACGGTGCTCTTTGCTCTCATCACCGCGTTTGTCTTGTCGCTCACATTTGTCCCCGCCCTCGCTTCGATACTTTTATCAGCGAACACTGTCGATAAACCCTCCGCCGTGCTCACGCTCGCACGTCGCTGGTACGAACCCCGGCTAGAGCGAACGCTCAAGTGGCCAAAGCTGACTGCGCTCATTTCCGTCGTGATTTTGTGCCTCTCTGTCGGAGCGGCTTCGCGGCTAGGCTCTGAGTTTGTGCCGCAGTTGGACGAGGGCTCGTTTGTGATCGAGGCGATTCGGATTCCGTCGGTATCGCTCGCTGAGTCCGTGCGGCACGGCGCGATCATTGAGAGAACGTTGCGACTCTTTCCGCAGGTCATTACGGTGGTGTGTAAGACCGGGCGACCCGAGATCGCCAACGATCCGATGGGCGTCGCCGAGACGGATGTGTACGTGATGCTCAAGCCCCGCCATCTGTGGCCAGGCTCTCAAGACCGCGAGGCTCTCATTGCGGACATGTCTGCGGCGCTGCGAGCGGCCCTCCCAGGCGTGGGGTATGGTTTTTCGCAGCCCATTCAAATGCGCACCAACGAACTGGTGAGCGGTGTACGAGCGGACATCGCGGTTAAAGTTTATGGTCCAGAGCTCGCAGTGCTCGCGCGCTTGGGGTCGCAGGTAGCGAGAGTTTTATCACACGTTTCGGGGGCTGTGGATGTTCGGGCAGATCGCGTGGAGGGGCTCCCCGTGCTCAGAGTCGAGCTCAACCGACAGGCCCTCGCACGGCGTGGAATGCGCGCTGCGGACGTCATGCGCGCGGTGGACATCATTGGCGGAGTGACCGTTGGAGAGGTCCTTGAGGGGCAGCGACGATACCCGCTTCGGGTACGGCTCACGGACGCCGCGCACACCAGCCCTGAGAGCATTCGTCGGATGCCCCTACGCCTCTCGGACGGAACGCTTATTCCCCTCGAAGAGGTCGCCCAGGTATCCACCGTGGATGAGCCCGGAGTCGTCAACCGTGAAGCCGGTCAACGGCGGCTTATTGTTCAAGCGAACATTCGGCAGCGGGATATGGGGGGTTTTGCAGACCAAGCGCAACAAGCGGTGCGTGATCAAGTGAGACTCCCGCCCGGCTACCATGTGGAGTGGGGCGGGCAGTTTGAGAACCTGCGTCGCGCCAAGGTTCGGTTGGCAATCGTGGTACCTCTGGCGCTAGCGCTGATCCTGGCGCTGTTGTTTGCGTCTTTTCAACGGTGGCGCCCGGCCCTTTTGATCTTTGTCAATGTGCCCTTCGCAGCCGTCGGCGGTGTGTTTGCGTTGGTTGCTCGTGGGCTGCCGTTTAGCATCTCAGCGGCTGTGGGGTTTGTGGCGCTCTTCGGCGTCGCGGTGCTCAATGGGCTGGTTTTGATCACGCAAATTCGCTCTCTCACGCTCACGGGAATGGACGCTATGTCCGCCGCTCGCGAGGGAGCGCTTCGACGCCTTCGACCCGTTTTGACCACCGCCTTAGTCGCCTCACTGGGGTTTGTCCCCATGGCCATCGCCAACGGTGAGGGATCAGAGGTGCAGAGACCGCTCGCGACTGTGGTGATTGGCGGACTGATCTCTGCCACGCTCCTAACGCTGTTGGTGCTTCCGACGATTTATGCGTGGCTTGCGGCGAAGAGTCCTCAGACCGAGAGTCCGGCACCATCCATCGAGCCGACAGCATTGTAGGGGATTCTCACCTCATGGCCCCGGTACGACAGCCCATTTGCCGGGGAAATTAAGCGCACGATCTCACCACCGCTGAGGCAATTATCACCACACACTCGCGCTGCGATTGCGCTATTTTTTACTCATGCATCAACGTGTCGCTTCGCTTGCAACCGCGTCCATCATCGCCCTCGGGCTGACCGCCAGCTCAGCTACCGCACGAGCGGACATCGAAGACTGGACCGTGTTTGAATATCGCTTACCTGTGATGCGCCAGCCGAGACCCCAGCTCGGTCGAGTGGACTGGCGATTGATGTCAGAGCTTCGCATCGCCGGTCGCTTCAACGGAATTGAGCAAATCTACTTTCGCACCGGTCCGCTGTTTTGGCTCACCAACTGGCTCTTTGTCGGCACGCACGTGTCCGTGTGGGCCATCGGACAGATCAACGCGACCCTTTCAGCGGGCAACTACCAGCTGCAGACTGAAGTGAGATGGGACTTGGAGCCCAATTTTTTTGGTCGCCTCGGACCGATCACCCTCAACAGCCGCAACCGGATTGAGTATCGCTATTTCAACACCGCGGCGCCTCAATGGCGGTTTCGCTCACAGCTGCGCATCAACCTGGCTCCCAAGGACTGGGTCGTGATGCCATTTGTGATGGAAGAGCCGCTATTTGACCTGTCGGTTCAGGGCTTCTATCAAAACAGGGCGCACATCGGCGTGGGCTTTCAAGTGCTCCCCAACGTGCGCATTGACGTGGCATACATGAACAGGGCCCGGTACATCGCAGCGAGCAATAGCTGGGACGTTGACCACGCCGCCTGGGTCAACGTGTTCGTTGATGTGCTCAATCCTCCGCCACCAGTGCATCTCGGCGCGGAGCCCGTCGCGACCACAGCACTCCCCAATGCGACCTCGACGGCTCCGACTGCAGGGTCAGCGCCTACGCCAATTGCGGTTTCACACGAGTCTGCTGCGCAGCCGGTGTCGCCTTCAAATTCGCTGGACGCACCACCGAGTGCACCACCGAGTGCACAGCCGAGTCTCACGGCGCCAAATCAGCCACGTTGATCGCTCATCGCGAGCCAGCTAACGGATCGAGTTGAAAGAACGCAGGACGTAGGCGATGGGACGGATGACAACGCAATTGGATCTACTCAGCGAAAGTGTCCAAGCCTGAGCGGCGTGCGGAGATCTATCGCAGCACCCACCGTCTGCGCCGCGTCGCAGCGCAACACTTCACGGAGAAACACCCATGACCGATAGAACCGCCGCCATTCGCACCCTTATTCTCTCCCTCAGCGCGATCGCTTTGATCTCCGCTTCGGTCACCGCTCAGTCAGTGGCCGGCGCACCGAGAAGGTTTAGACCGGACGTCAATCCGCAGCCGCCGGTGAATCCGCAGCCACCCACTCCGATACTGATTCAACCGGTGCCAACGGTGGTGCCTGTGAGCCCACAGTGCAGCACGGGAGATTGCGTTC
>JANNCG010000825.1:0-1906 GCA_031386385.1 Myxococcales bacterium | reverse complement strand
CCTTCGAGGCGATCTCGTCCGCGTCCACAGCCCATCCCCGCGACTCGTCCAAATAGTACGAAACGGCCTTCGCTTGCAGCCTCGCCGCGATCGCGTTGTACAGCGGGTATCCAGGACTCGGAAGCAAGACCTCGTCGCCCGGTTCGAGCAACGCAGTCAGCGCAATATCAAGCGCCTCACTCACACCCGCGGTGATAAAGACATCCTCCGCACGAACCGCCGGTCGCATACTCGCCGCGACCACCGCGCGTGCTGATTTTAGCCCCGCGGATGCAACATAGAAGTTGTTGCCATCGCGCAGGGCTTTGCAGACCGCTTCGACCATGTGCAGGGGCGTCGCGAAATCAAACTTAAGCGGGTCACCAATGTTGCACGGAAGGATCTTTGTGCCGAGCGCTTCGAGCCGCGCGGCCTCTGCGGCGATATTGCGGATTGCATACTTCACGTTGGCCAGATGTTTTGGAGGCTGAATCATCGGCCCTATCGTGCCACTGCTTGCCATCGTAGTTCGTCAGTAAAATGAAAATATTCGGCACGCAATCGCCCTACGACCCGAGCGAGACGGCCCGAGACAGCGGCGCTATTCGTGATACGATCCCTTCCTTATGAGTGACGTCTTCGTTGGTCCTCGCGCCCTGCAGCTCTTTGCGTTCGCCACGGCGCTGTGCTCTGTCCTTGTAGCCTGTGGTGGGGGCAATCCTCCGGGCGGTGATGCATCGATAGATGGTTCGAGCTCTCTTGACGCCCGGGTTGATGGCGCGAGCGCGCCAGCAGATACCTTTGTGCGCGGCGATGGCGTGACGGCGGTGGACGACAGACCAAGCGAGCCTATTGACGTGATGATCATGCCGGGTCGATGTGGGCTCATGGTTGCACGCAAGCACTCGTTGGTGGTCTTGTCCGATGAGATCTACGACAAGCTGTTGTTCTCTGGCGAGCATGTGCCGACGGCGACGTTGAGTGATGATGTTGCGCTGGTGACGTTTAATGGACTGTCGAAGGCGTATCTTGCGCCGGGTTGGCGCGTGGGTTGGCTGGCGATTCACACGCCAAAGTTGCTCGAAGAGTTCGCGAAAGCTGTGCAACGACTCACGGACGCGCGGCTCTGTGGACCGGGGCCGTTTCAGTACGCCATTGAGCCAGCGCTCACTGGGCCACAGGACCACATCCAGACAGCGATCACCAAGCTGCGGTCACGGCGGGACTTGATGGTCTCGAGGCTTCGCAGTTTGCCTGGTATTTCAGTGGTAGAACCGCAGGGCGCATTCTACGCGATGCCGTCGATCGATCGAGAGTGGGTCGGTGGTGACGAGGCGTTTGTGTTGGAGCTCGTGCGTGAGACGGGCGTGTTGTTTGTGCACGGCGACGGCTTCGGACAGCGACCAGGAACGCGCCATTTTCGTGTGGTGTTTCTACCGCCAGAGCCCGTGTTGACCGCGGCGTTTGACGGGCTCGAGAAGTTTCTTGCGGCGAGGTGAAATGATGGAGGGACTCTACCGACGAAACATCACGTTACGCAGCACCGGAATCGACGCGAGCGGCTCTGCGGACACGGCCGAGAGTGCCCCGCCCATCATCGCGCCCATCACGCCTACGGAGGCGACTTCGCTGCCAGAAAAATACAGTCCCGCGATGGGTGAGCGAGGCCTTAGCCACGGGTTTTGAAAGCGCTCGGGCGTAGGCTCTATCCCATAAATAGACCCAGAGATCGGCCGGCAGAAATTATCTGTCGACAGCGGAGTCGAGACCTCTACGTAATCGAGCATCGATCGCAGCCCTGGCATTCGCTCAAGAAATTGTGCGAGTAATCGCTCTTCTAATCGCTTCTTGAGCTCAGCGTACTCGGCGCCACGTTTTTTCCACGAGGTGTTCTTCCATTTGGTGAACAGCTCCCAGGGGACGAAGG
>JANNCG010000810.1:0-4267 GCA_031386385.1 Myxococcales bacterium | reverse complement strand
GTCGTTTCTGCTGGCCCGCGGTGTGTTTGGGAACAGCAGCCGAAAGCGTGAGCGGCGCATGCGTGCCCTGCACGATGACTTGGTGTCGGCGGTTCTACAAATGGCCAGCGACGCGAACAGAAAGCGGCTCAAGTAGGTGCCAACGTGCCGATCGCCAAGCGCAGGCAACAATCCGCACTACTCGATGCCCTCGGTGCCCATTCACGCATTACCGTTCCACGCCGCAAGTACGGCCTCCACCGCGTCGGAGGCTTCGAGTGCTTCGCGTTGCGCTCCAGCCTCAAGCAGCAATTTCGCGACCTGCACAAATTCGCCCTCGCGTGGGCCGTGCAACGACCCATGACAGCACCAGCCGAGTGGGGTGCCGCCGTGATGCGCCTCGCGATGCGTGATGAGCAGCCGCGCCGCAGGATCGGCGAGGATTGCGGCGACGGTTGATGCGGATCCCTGCCACGATGCGCAGTGCAACGCCGTCCCCATATCCTGTCCTGGCGTTGCAGGGTCGAAGCCCAGCTCCAGCATCAGTGTCACAGCAGGTGCGTTGCCATCCCATGCCGCATCCGTGATCGCCCGCTGGTCGTCGCGACCAAGCGACGAGACCACGTTGGGGTGCTCTAACCGCGTGTTGATGCGAGCCTCGGACACAAACCGCGCACGGACCTCGGGATCATTGCGAAAGCGCGAAAGGATTCGCTTCACAGCAGCTCGGCGCTTGATCCCACCAGGACCTTCGCGCTCCGCGCGCCACACCTCACCCATGCCTCCACGGCCGAGCAGCTCGACGAGGCGCCAGCCACCGAGCTCCATATTGGTATCGTCTTGTGCCTGAAAGACCACTGAGCCGCGATCCTCTCTCTTAATCGCCCCCCCGCGCAAGAGCGTTGCAGTGGTACAGTCTCGCTAAACGTGACGCTGCTCGATAACGACCCAATCAACACTCACATCGTTGACAACGTGCTGGCGCTCATTGGAGAGACGCCCCTTGTGCGTTTGCACCGCGTAAATCCAGGCCCCGCAGAAGTTGTCGCCAAGCTCGAGTCCAAAAACCCCGGTGGGAGCGTGAAAGATCGCGCCGCGCTGGCGATGGTCCTGCGCGCCGAGCGCGAGGGAGTTTTGCAACCAAACAAGAGCACCATCATCGAGGCCACCAGCGGAAACACTGGCATCTCGCTCGCCATGATCGCCGCCGTTCGTGGCTACAAGTGCATTCTTGTGATGCCCGAGGACATGTCGCTTGCGCGTCGCCAGCTGCTTCGTGCCTACGGTGCCACCCTCGCCCTCACCCCCGCCCTCGACGGAATGCAAGGCGCAATGGCCGAAGCTCGAGCTATTTTAGCGCGCACTTCTGGTGGATGGATGAGTGAGCAGTTTCGCAATCCCGCAAACCCAGACATTCACGAGAGCACCACGGGAGAAGAGATCGTGCGTCAGTGTGGCGGCCGCCTCACGGTCTTCGTCGCGGGCGTGGGTACGGGAGGGACTATCACGGGGGTTGCCCGCGTGCTTCGTCGCGCAGTGCCGAGCGTGAAGATCGTCGGACTTGAGCCTGCGTTGTCGCCGGTGTTGAGCGGCGGCGCCCCGGGGTTGCACGGGATTCAGGGACTCGGCGCAGGATTCATCCCGCCCATTTTACAGCGAGAATTGCTGGATTTAGTGATGACCGTAAGCGATGTAGCCGCTGAGCGCATGGCGAGCCGCTTGGCCAAAGAAGAGGGGCTCTTGGTGGGCTCTAGCGCGGGGGCAAATGTGCACGCTGCATGCGAGATTGCGAAGACGCTCCCTGCAGGGTCTCGGGTGGTCACCGTGCTCTGTGACACAGGCGAGCGGTACCTGTTCTAATGCGCGGCTGGGTGATTGCTATCGCTTTTGTATTATGCGCCTGCACGGACAGCTGGCGCGGCGGGATTCACGCGGTCTTGCGGTTTAGGCCACAGACGAACACGGTGTTGATCGAAAGGGTCAACCCCGAGGGGCCAAGCGCTCGTGGCGGGCTGCGAGTGGGCGATGAGGTGTTGAGCATTGATGACGTGCTGGTATCCTCGATGACTGAGCGCGATCTTCGCGAGCGACTCCCGGGTGAAGTCGGCAGCTCGGTGCGACTGCGCATCCGTCGCGATGGCGCCGAGCGCGTGATCACCGTCGAGCGTGCACCGTATCGCAACCCGTAATACAGAGCGCAAAAACGGGGACCGACAGTCACTGTCGGTGCGATTCGTCACTAAAATTGCAGCACTTGCGAAAATGCGTGAGCGAAATTGGGCTTTGGTGAAGTCGATGAATTCGGCACTGCACAACGGCAAGAATCGTCGTCGGTATTGGCGCGGGCGAAGGCCGACATTCAATTTGACTCGAAGAAAAGCAATATACTTATTATAGTTTATATTACTTTATAACCGTATAATCTTTTACGCTTCGTTTTCACTCAGTCCCACCCCGCGCAACGAAAGCCCAGCGAGATCGCGGATGGGTTCCCTGCCGAATTTCTCTGCCGGGCGTCAGCACGCCTATTCCTTTCCGCGCTAGGTTCGACCCATGCAGCTCCCTTGGCGACATATTCGCCCAACTTTCCTTCGCGGATGTGAGGCGGAATGCAAAATGGTTCGCACGTAGTTTGACAGCGCGGGAGATTCATCACCGGCAAGCCGCTCGCTGAGAGCGTAACCTCCGACATTCCACCAAGCAGTCCATACACCCCAGGAGGATTGAAAGTGACGTCCCGTGGCCGAGCAAACACCGAGAGTGGCATCATCCTTCGCGGACAGAGGGTTGCTCCCATTGGGTTCATTAGATCAACCGACTGATTCGTTCCAACATCCGAAATGTCACAAATCTCGTCGTCTCTCGGCACCGCGCCCATCGGAGCGGTCGTTCTCCCTCTATTTGTCGCGAGATACTCCCACGTCTCTTCCGTGATCAGATGTCCTCCTTCCCACCAGCAAAATGCGCGCATAATTTCAAAGTTCACGCAGTTGATGGGCAATGCGTCATGATCTCCTGGCTGATTTTGGTATGTGCATGATGTGGGACCAAAGGGTCCAAAGCCAGAGGCTTGAGCGCTGGAGTGGGGATCAAAAGAGCGATCACCGTACTGTTCTCCCCAACGATAATCGGAAACGATCCACTCTCCTTCTGCTGGTTGTGGATGCCCAGCGCGGAGATAAGCGCGATAACGCGCGACAGTAACTTCGTGAGCATCGACCCAACCATCGAACACAGTCACCGTATGAACATCGCACGCTCGTTGGAGAGCATAGTTACCCAGTGCCGGCCAAGTCGAACCCCAAGCATCTGTGCTGCCCATTCGAAACGTACCACCACAAAAGTGTACGCGATCGCAATGATTCGCAGGTGCGCCACTGGCGCCGCTGCAGCTTCTTGCGTTCGACGAACGAGGCACGTCACTGGAATCAGGTGAATCGCCACCATCGCCAGCGTCACCGATCTCCGGCTCGACGCAAGACCCTACGTGGACGGGAACATCCACAGCAACCGCATCAACCACGTTGGGCACGTCCCAACTTGGAACACCCATAGCGATATCGCTGACAATATCCAGATCATTCGCGTCAGCGTCGGTTACTTGATGCCTCGGACTACAACCAACGCCGCAACTCACTGCCGCAAGTAGAATCACGACTCCCGTTCTCATCGCGGCACCTCATCTTGGCTCCCACGAAGCTCCAATTGTGGAAACAGCGACGCTCGCTCGTTAATCACCGGACCGTTGCCCATCACGTATCCGACGTACGGTCTTGCTGGCGGTGCATCGGTTGGCACAGTCGTCAACTGGCTTGCTCCCAGCAGCCAACGCACGGTGACATCTATGATCCCTGCGAGTCCCGAGCCGCCTTGGGTCGGCACTCGCGAGGCATACCAATTGCGAGGCCACGGACTGTTGCCTGAGAAGCCTCCGCCTTGAGACCACGTGTGTGCAGCCGGACACCGCAGCTGGCCGAACGCACGACCGGTGCTCAACCCAAGCTGCGCTTCGTGTTGCAACAAGTCGAAGCTATGAGTGCCGTTGCCTCCGCTGTGCACCGTCATACAAGTACCCCACGCAAGCGTTGGAAACTCGTTGTAATCGTAGTGCGGTTCTAGATTGCTCGGCTCTGCAATCGCGATGTACTGCAGCGTGGGACCTTGGCTCTCGGGCGCAATTCGCAGACCTCGAACGCGATCCACCAGCAAATCGAGTCTTACATTTCCTCCTGTAATTACAGGCACCGAACGAGTATCTCGGATTCGCGCGTTCACATGACCCGGCCCT
>JANNCG010000809.1:0-4053 GCA_031386385.1 Myxococcales bacterium | reverse complement strand
CTCCGCCGCCTAAGCGACCACTGGGCTCATCACCACCACCGATCACCACTTCACGCATCGCGACGTTGTCGACCAACTGACCATCGGTGTACGGCGTGCGAATCACCGTGGCGTTGTTGGTGTACCAGAGGTAGCCATCGCCAAAAACTAAACCGTGCACATCGTCCAAGCCCGAGGCAAAGACCGAGGACTGAATGGTCCCGTTGGCGAGCGTTCGCAGAACGATAATAGAGCCAGGACCGTTGCCTAAACCAGTCGCAAACACGTGGTCTGGAGCGGCGATAAAGAGATCCCCGTTGGGCGCAAGGGCCATCACTCGCGCAAGACGCGTTGCCGAGTATTTTCGCACACAAAACTCCGGTGGAACCGTGAGCCCCATGACCGCTGTTCCGGTGGTGCAAAAATCGATTGCTGGGCTGGAAACATCCGCGCCCACCGAGCTGTCCGCGTCGGTCACACCGATCGCGTCCATCGCGTCCATCGCGTCCATTACAACAGTGGGGACATCGTTTGTGGTCGGATTGTCCACCACAACGAGGTCACTGCTCGACACATCCACGCTCGTGATCACATCGGGCTCTGAGCGTCCCGGGCAGCCCGCGAAGAGCAGACTCACCGCCGAAGCGATGAGAAGTTGGCCTGAAAAATTACGACACGTAGTGGACTTCGACGAGTTTGAGCCAATCACAGCTCACGATTGTGCCGTAGATTGCATACGCGTGTCGAGCGGCACTTCTGTCGCGAGCCGTTACGGGCGAATCACGTTGGTGCCTCGCGGCGGTGTCCACTGAAACACCGTGAGCGCGGGGTTAACGTTGACGCGAGGACTCACAAAGGTGAACTCGTTGCGGTTGTTTTGCACATCCACCACGCCGGCTTTCACTACTTGGTAGTTCAACGGCTCAACGTACAAAATCAGCCGCGCAAAGCTGGGATTTGGCACTCGGGGCGTCAGCTCAACAATGTACCCGGTCGGAAAAGCGCGGGTCGCGTCGACCGTGCGCGCAGAAAAATCCAGCGCGAGGTTGCCCGTCCCCATCAAGAAGGCCAGGGCCGAAGGCAGCTGTGATTGCGTCAGGTTGGCTTGAAACGCTTGATGGTTCGCAGGCTCGTGTGTCCAAAGTGTGGTCCCATCACTCACCACAAGATTGCCCGCTGGCAGGGTGTAGTCCCAGCGCATGCGGCCCGGACGTCGAAACTGCACAGACCCGCGAGACTCTGTGCGGGTGTTGGTCGTGGCCTGCACAGAAACCTGTGTAAAAGTAGCGGCGAAATCCGTTGTGCGGTTATAAAAGTTTTGCACACCCGCGGCGATTTGCGGTGCCGTTAGAGCGCGGTTAGGGGTCGCTGCGCCCGGAGGAGGAGCCACGATTGGAGTGAGCGGTGTCAGGGCGCTCATCGCATCGGCGCGCACACCTGCGTCGCTGTTCGTTGTGGGCGTTGCTCTTGGTGCAGCTGCATCTGTACGAGTCGCAACACCAGCGTCCCGTCGCGTGCGAGACTGCGCCTGACGCTGCCCTCCCGAAGGGGGAATCGCCAACGCCAACATAGGAACCGTGAGAACCACAGCGGTGAGAATTGTCCGAGCCATGCGTACCATTGCTTTGTTATACGTTCGAACGAGACGGAAGTTGCAAAGCGAAACTGAGAAAAATCGCTGCTCGCGAAAAGCCCCCTTTGTACGCTAAAACTCAGTCGATCTTCTTGACTATGACACTTGGGTCGCGCGCGACGATGAGATTGAGACTGGGCACGCTGTGCAGCTTTTATGGGCTGTGCAGTCTGTTTGCGTCCCGAAGTTTTGCGCAGACCGTCCCTAGCCCCAACCCCCGAGCGCTGCCACTGGTAGACGTACGCATTGAGCCGGTGGTCGCCGGCGAAGACCCTTGGCAACGAATCGCCCTCGCGCGTGGGACTCCGCTCACCGACGCAATGATCCAGATCGCCGTCAATCGTGCGGTCAACAGCGGGACCTTTGCAGACATCCGCGCGAGCACCACTGAGACCGCCGGAGGCGTGGCGCTGATCCTTCGAGGTGAGCGCCGGTTTCGCATCAGCGAGGTGCGCTTTGAAGGCGTCGAAGAGCGTCCCATTGACGCTGTCCGTGCGGACTGGGAGCTCAACGGCGAACGCTGGACAACGGAGCGATCGCTAGAGACGGCACGCTCGCGGTTGCAGACAGCGTATCGACAAGCGGGCTGGAGAGCCGCCACAGTCACCAGCACCTTTGTACCCACACGCGATATTGACACACGCACGATTATTCTTCGTGTTCGCGAGCAAATTCCCACAGAAATTCGCAGTGTAGCGATCCGAGGGTCCGCCGTTGATATCACCGTTGCGGGCCGCTTTTGTGACGCTTTAGCCTTTCGCGTTCTGACCGCCGCCGAAGGGACCGCCGCGTGTGCGCCGGTGCGTGGTCCCATCGACATCGCCGACGCTCGCGCGTCACGCACACTCGTTGAGCGAGTGGGCACGGCCCTGAGCGCAGATGGCTACTATGCACACCGTTTAGATGAAGCGGTTTTGCTCCCAGTACGCAACAGCAGTGATCGCGTTGACCTGCAAATTCCCGTGATTTTGGGGCCGCGTTATGTGCTGCAGTTTCGTGGAGTCCAGCGCGAGTCGCAAGGGAGCGTTCGAGAAGCCCTTCGGCTCGAAGATGAGCACTCGATGGATGAGGCCACAGCGCAAGTCTTAGCGAGCCGCGTACGTGAATGGTACGTCCGTCGAAGTTTTGCCGACGCACGTGTGTCTGTGCGTGTGTATGAAGACTCGCTCACTTCGGGGAGAATTCAAGTGAGCGTTCAGCCCGGCGCGCCCATCTTCGTGCGCAGCGTGGCTTTTGTAGGAGCCCGGTTTTTTGCCTACGAAACGCTGCGCGACATGCTCAATGAGTCCCTTCGGGCCGAGCTCCCGGGAGGATCTTTGATTGTGGCTCCCACCGAGGCTGAGATGCATGTGAGCGAGGGGGGAGACACCACGGTTCCGTCCGTCGCACGCGCGCCGCTGGCGCTACAACCCGAGCGCACATACGTGGCAGAAGTGTATCAAGAGCTCGCGAGACGCATTGTCACACGCTACCGAGAAAACGGCTATCTCGACGCGCGCGTCACACTCAACACACCACCCGTTCGCGAGCGCGATGAGATCGGACGCCCGGTATTTGCCGTCACGTTTGCCGTGTCCGAAGGCGCAAGAGTCACGCTCGACGCCCTAGAGTTTCAGGGAAATACAGCGATCTCATCCACAGAGCTAGCCACAGAGACCGAGCTGCGTTTGGGAGGTGCGATCTCGATGTCGGATCTGGCGTCGGTGCGCGAAAAGCTCATCGATAAGTACCGCGAGCTTGGCTACAACTACGTGCGCATCGCGAGCAACATTGATCGCTCACCCAACGGCGCACACGCGCGGGTGCGGTTTGTTATCACCGAGGGACCGTTGGTGCGAATCGCGCGTGTTGAGATTCGTGGGTTGCGCTCACTCCCAAGACCATTGGTGTACGACCGACTCGCGTTGCGCGAGCAGAGCATCTATCGGCCCTCTGAAGCGCGCGAGTCACAGAGGCGCCTAGGCGAGCTTGGATACTTCTCTTCGATCACCGTCGGCTTGGCAGATCCAGACGTCGAAGCGTCAGCAAAAACGCTGATTGTTCAGCTCACCGAAGCGGGCGGAGCGTTGGAGGCGCGCTTTGGTTCGTCGATCCTTGAGCCACTGCGCGCGAGCGTTCAGTATGGCCGTCGCAACCTGTTTGGATCGGGCCTCTCGTTCAACGCATCCGTTCAGGCTGGGTACGTGTATCCGGCGGTGGGGTACGATCAGTTTAGAGCGACCATCGATGGCCTTGAGCACTACCGCCGCATCCGTGGTCGCGTGAGCGTCTCGGTACAAACACCACCCTTTCGCGCTGGCGGAATTGACTTTAGACCCACGTTCGACCTCTCTGGGCTGCGCTCGATCGAGCAGCAGTTCGCTATCACCGGGTTAGAGTTTTCGCCGTCGCTTACACTTCGTCCGCAACGGGGCCTCACCTTCACCACGTTGGGCAACATT
>JANNCG010000778.1:0-3594 GCA_031386385.1 Myxococcales bacterium | reverse complement strand
GGGCGCGTGGCTGATGTGCGTCGAGTATGTGCACGATCTGCTTCGAGCACCCAATCGAGATGACCTGAAGTCACTTAAAACACTCGCACCTACGTTGGTGATCGCCAACGGTGAGCTGCTCTCGCAGTTTCGCAACGAATCCCATGATGCGTACAAGCGACGAGCGGATGAGGTCGAGGGCATCCTGAGCGATGAGTTCAATGCACTCAGCGCCGAAGATTTGGGCAAGATAGACACCTTTCGCGTAGAGAGTATTCGCATGCTCGAGGGGGCCGTTGATGCGCTGCTCAGCGGCGACTGGAAGAGCGCAAAACAGTGGGCAAATGCTCGTCCCCGGGACTCTTTTTGGCTCGCAGATGACCCCCATCGTCAGGCGTCCTGGGCCCTTGTCGAGCAGGCCGCAACGACGTTTGAGTTGATCGCAACGCATCCGAATTTTTTTCAGAAGGCAAGAGAGTTTGCCGACATTGCAGACGAGTACTGTCGCGACGGAGCGCGGGTGGATCGCGCGCATCATCAGTTCGAGCGCCTGCGATCAAAGAAGCTCAACGCGCAGCTACCGCAGTTCTCTGAGCTGCTTGAGGTGGCAAAAGAGCTGTCAAACCGGCACCGGACTTGGGCCAACTCGATGGCGATGGCGTTCTCTGCGTTTTGCGACACGCACGGATTTTTGCCGCCTGCAGCGTTGATGCAGCGCACCATTTATGAAGAGGTGATTCACCCGTTGACCCTCTCGGGCGAGAAGGTCGCGGTCTTTTTGGTCGACGCACTTCGCTATGAGCTCGCGATGGACCTCATCCGCGACTTTCAAGCCGACCCCGCGCGGGCAGTCAAGATTCAGCCTCGATTTGCTGAGCTTCCGACGATCACTGCCGTTGGGATGAACGCTCTTGCCCCGGTGTCAACCAACGAGCGCATGGTGGTGATGGGGGCCTTTGCCGGGCTGAAGCGACCCCATAGCGAGTTCACAGTCAACGGTCCAAGCAAGCGCGCAGACGCGATGGCGCAGCGAAGCGGGTTCAAAAAGCGGCTCTCTCTCTCTCTTGACGAGCTGCGCAGCCGCAGCACTCAGACCTTGGCGACAGACGTGAAGTCCAACGCGTTGATCGTCGTGCACTCGCGCGAGATCGACGATGCGGGTGAAGGTAATTTTGGATTGAGCACGTTTGACGACACCCTCGAGCACCTGAAGTCTGGGTGGCATCGACTCGAACAAGCGGGAGTGAAGCAGTTTGTGATCACCGCAGACCATGGATTTTTGCTGCAATCTGGCCCCTCGATGGTGAAGTTTCAGACCGCAGAGAGGGTTGAGCGGCGCTGGGCGTTTGGTGCCACACAGGTGGCGCAAGAGCAGATGGTGTCAGTCAGCACTGAGTCGCTTAAGTATGACGGGATCTCGGGCTACCTAGCCTTTCGGGAAGACACCCTGATGTTTGAGAAGCCTTCGAGCGCTCCGTCGTTTGTGCATGGAGGCAATTCGCCGCAAGAGCGGATCATTCCGGTGATCACGGTGACCCGCAAAATGGAGGCGATGCAGCCCCTCGAAGAGTACCGCATCGAGGTTGAGGCCATCGAGAATCGGCGTGAGCTGCAGGGTATAAGAGTTAAGGTAGTCACCGCCGGATTCGCGCTGCATCTGGATCCGCTGGTGACCGTTGAGGTCGCGATTCGGTGTGTTGGATCCCAAGAGGTACGGGTTGAGATCAAGGCCCTTGAGGGCGGGGGCGCACGGCAGAGCGGCGCTCGGGTGGTGCTTCGCACTGGAGCTGACTGGGCGAACGTGTTCTTTACGCTCGAAGGTCGTGAAGATGGGCGCGCGCAGATTGAGGTGTATCACCCAGACAACTTAGCCAAGGTGCAGAGCGCAACACCTCACGACTGGTACTCGGTCCTCGGTGGGCGACGATCGCTTGTGAACTTAGCGGAGCTGTCGATTGAGAATCACGCACCCAAATCCAACGCCACGTTGAAGCCGGCAGAGAAGACCGCTGAGAGATCTTTGGAGAAGCCAAGCAAGAGCGTGAGCGACAGGCCTCCGGCGCACAAGGCACCCAGGGCTGAACAAGCAACAACAACCCTCGATTGGGCTGAACGCATCGAGGACGAACCGACGCGAAGAGTGTTTTTGCACATCGAGAAGTACAACGCGATCGTTGAAGAAGAGGTGATTCGAATTTTGGGCGATTCGAGAGCGTTTCGAAAGTTTTCGCTGGTGTATGAGTCGTACCTCTCCAGAATTCCGTTTGAGGTCACGACTGAGGTCGGCATTGGCGGAAAGCGCTACGTAAAAGGCGGCACAAAATGAGTATCAGTCTGCGGGACAGAAGGTTGATTTTTGAGAAGCTTCGGACCGGGGTCGTGCCCGAGCGAGGGCTTATGGAGTTTGCTGTCGGGATCGACAAACAGCTCAATGAGATTCGGCGTCAGTTAACCCTCGCGGAGGACGGCGCAGGAGGCTCGAAGTTTTTGCGTGGCGGCTACGGCTGCGGCAAGACGTTTATGTCTCGTCTCGCGGTGCTTGAGGCGCAGAAGCAGGGATTTGCGACGAGCTTCGTGGTGGTGTCGGACAATGACTTTCAGCTGCACAAGTTTGATCAGCTTTATCGAAAGGTCCTGCAAGAGCTAAGCACCTCGTCGTGCCCACGTGCGGCGCTCAGCGACATTGTTGATCGTTGGGTCGGCCGAGTTGAAGAGAAGCTCATCGCGGGCGGCGCCGACGAGAGCGCCCCGGACTTTGACGACAAAGTACAAAAGCGACTCGGCGAAGACATCCATCACCTCACGAGCGGTAAAGCGCCCGAAGATCTCGGGCGCGTTTTGCGCGAGGTATTTAAGCTCAAGCAAGCGAACCAATTGAACGAAGCGGGCGCGCTGATCTCATGGCTCTCTGGCAGCGAAAACGTCAGCAGTGCTGAAAAACGCAACGCCGGAATCAAGAGCGACATCAAGAGCCCCGACGCGATGGCGTACCTCAACGGGATTGTCGAGATCGTGAAGGCCGCTGGGTACAAAGGGCTGGTTATTGTCGTCGATGAAGCCGAGACCATTCTTCGTATGCGTCAAGATGTGCGTGCAAAATCGCTGAACGGGATCCGTCAGATCATCGACGACGCTGATCGCTTCAAGGGCCTGCTGTGGGTCTTCACGGGGACCCCGGATTTTTTCGACAGCAAACGTGGCGTGGCGGGGCTTCAACCCCTTAACGATCGCATCAAGATTATCAAAGAGAACGGGCCTGTCACCACGAGACAGCCGCAGCTCGAGCTCACTCCGTTTGACAAAAAGCGGCTCATTGATGTGGGGATGCGCTTGCGCGAGCTGTATCCAGACTTGCCCGCAGACGTCCTTGAGCAGCGAGTGACAAAAGGAGCCATTGAGAAGATGGTGGCCGAGGTCACTGCGGGATTGGCGGGGGATGTGGGGATCGTCCCACGGCAGTTTTTGCGACGCCTAGTCAACTGGTTTGACAGCATCGCAGAGCACCCTGATGCCCCGGTCGATACGCCTGCACCGGTCCTTAGTGCCGAGCTCAACGAGGTTGAGCTTCGAGCGGCCAAGGGCGAGAAGCCCATTGAGTACGTGCCCGAGCCAAAC
>JANNCG010000753.1:0-3938 GCA_031386385.1 Myxococcales bacterium | reverse complement strand
CGAAGCGTCGCCGGAAGGCGTCGGTGAACCACAACCACTCGCGAGAACAGCGAGGATCAAGTTGGCAGCGAAGCCAAGCTGGCGTGCTTGAATACGAACAAGATACATAGCGGTCAAAATCTCAGAGCAATGAGGGAGTGTTCGCGAAGAATGCAATGCTCAAGCCATAGGTTTTTAGCAGCTAATTTACAGCTTCAACGGACACCGACCGCGGCGTGAGTGCGATCTCTAACGGTGCTGCATTGCACAAACGCAATTGAAACTCAGAGGCACTCGCGCATAACCTCCCGCCCCTCAAAACTATGGTTGTCCTTGGTCCGATTTTCGATATTCCTCTGATGGTGTGCGCAGGCGCTGCAGCGACCTGCTGGATGCTCAACGTTGTCACCAAAGAGTGCTCGTGGGTAGATAGACTTTGGTCTGTCCTACCACCAGTGTACGCGTGGCTGTTTGCTTGGTTGGGTGGTTGGCAGTCTCGCTCTGTGCTGATGGCGCTGCTCGCAACGGCGTGGGGCGTCAGGCTTACGTACAACTTTGCGCGCAAGGGAGGATACGCGCGCGGAGGCGAAGACTATCGCTGGGAGGCGCTTCGCAAGCTGATGCCGGCGTGGGCTTTTCAAGTCTTCAATTTGTTGTTCATAGCGGTGTACCAAAACGCGTTGATCTTTGCGTTTACGCTGCCTGCATACTTGATCGCTTCACGACCCAGCTCGGGGCTCAACGCTGTGGACGCCCTAGGCGCTGCGCTGTTTCTTGGCGCCCTCGCGGGTGAGACCATCGCCGACCAACAACAGTGGAACTTTCATCAAGAGAAAAAAGCACTCATCGCGCAGGGACTCTCGCCGAAAGAGCCGTTTCTTACCGCAGGGATGTTTCGCTATTCGCGCCACCCGAACTTCTTTTTTGAGCAAGCTCAGTGGTGGGTCTTCACCTTGTTTGCCATCGCCGCGGGGCTTCCTTGGGTCAACTGGACCCTCGGCGGAGCGGTGTTTTTGACCATGCTATTTGACGGCTCTTCACGCTTCACTGAGTATTTGACCCTGCGCAAGTACCCCAGTTATCGAGAGTACCAAAACCGTGTTTCTCGAATGATTCCGTGGTTTGCTCGCAGCGAGGGATAGAATTTTAGATCGTTTTTCGGGCCACCGACGTCTTTAATGGCTCCACCCAGCGTAAGATCAGCTGCACAGGTACGTTCTTGAGAGACCCTCCCCGATGAAACTCCGCCCTTCCCACATCCGTTTTGTTCTCGTCCTCGCCACCTTCGCCGCGGCTTCGATTCACTCGGCCGCACACGCTCAACAGCGGGCCGAGCCAGCACCACCTCGTCGCGAGTGTGCCATGGCAGGCCTTTGGAGCTCGGGCCCTGGCGCTTGGGTCACCGATTACAGCGCTGATGGTCGGTGGCACACGTACACCACGCTCGCGGACGCCCGGAGAAACTCGCCCGTTCGCTCGGGGACGTTTGTCGCCGAAGGCAACGCGATCCGATTTCTCGATCAAGCTGAGCCCCAGTCCCAAGGGTATCTCTACCGCGTCACCGTCACCGGAAACGCATGCGAGACCCTTCACCTAGTGCTCGTCCAGTCAGATACGCCATCCCAGCAAGGGTTTACGATAAACTTTTCTCGGGTGTTGCAAGACCAGCAGTAGAAAGCGAGCACTTTTGATACGATCGCTGGGTCCCTCGCCCACTATCCCATCGAAAGTCGCTCATGAATCACTCTGCACCAAACACTCAGTCGCCTCGCTCGACACCTATTTCATCTGTAGTTTTTCAGCTTAAATCGCGATTCATCGCGACGGTAGCGCTGGGGTGTTTGATGGCTTGCGGAGGTCCAATGCCGGGAGACGGTGATGGCGGCCGCGATGGCGGCTCGGTCGCCACAGACGGAAGCCCCGTCCCCACTGACGGAAACTCTGGCCCAGCATACACCGAGGCGTTGTGTGCGGACCCTCTCCCGTCCCTCGCGATGGCCGAGGCCGCGTACCAAAACACACCCGCTGGAGTCCGGGCCGCTTCGCTGGCGATCGCCGCTGTGCGCTATCCCATCGCGACTGCGTTTATCAACGAGCAGACGGACATGCACTTGATGACCTGGTATCGCAATCGCGCTACTTTTGCAGGTATTTTGGATGGCTTCGAGGTAGCCGTGCACGAGGGACAGCACATCTGGGATATCACAATGGCGCAAGGAATGTGGCCGTACCGGCTGCGAGATGACCTTGTGATTCGCCCCCTGCGACTCACCAACTTTAACCGCAGCGAAATTCTCACGGTGCACGCGTTTGTCGCGATGGACATGTACGCGCCTGTGTATCTGATGGGTGGCAGCGGGATGCAGGGCTTCAACACGCTGCTCGATGAATACTGCGCGTACGTGCACTCACTCGCCGCCAAGTATTGCACGCGTGACTCGATTCAAAA
The DNA here is from genome assembly GCA_031386385.1 of Myxococcales bacterium. Lineage (GTDB taxonomy): Bacteria > Myxococcota_A > Polyangia > Polyangiales > JANNCG01. The sequence continues at coordinate 1,510 of JANNCG010000753.1, read as the reverse complement.
CGGAGGTCGCACCAGCGCGCGTGATGGGATCTTGACCATGATGTACTACGTCGAGATGTACCTGAAGCTCGCGCGGACGCTGCACCCCGCCGACTATGCAGCCATCACAGGGGATCGAGAGCACATCCGTTTGATCCTGACCAACTGGGCCCGCGCTGAGTTTTACCTCAATCTTACCGGGCCCATTTCATCGCTGGGTCTCAACGACACAATGATCCGCACGTACACGTACGATCCGGTAAATCTCGAAGAGATCAACCGTCTGCGCTCATTGCCCGGGGCGATGTGATGGCGACGGATCAGGCAGACCCGAAGCCGGGGCCGAGTGAAGGGACGGCACCGTTTCGTGGTCCCAAATCCATTGGTCCCATCGACATGCTTCGGGGAATGTTTGATCCCAAATCAATCCTTGATGAGGTCTCAGCGGTGTATGGGGACACGTTTACGATTCCCGATAAGACAAACCCCGGCTTGATGACCGGCAACCCGGGTGTGATCAAGGCGATTCTCACAGCGGACTCAGAGCTGTACGAGGTGCCCTATCTCGACACGCTGGCACCGCTGTTCGGCGGAACATCGCTGATCTTGACCTCGGGTCCAAAGCACAAAAAAGACCGCAAGCTCTTGGCGCCAGCTTTTCATGGCGCTCGCATGAAATCCTACGGAAAAACCATTGTGGACAGCTCGCTTGAGGTCATGAGCAAGCTTGAAAAGACCAAGCCATTTGTGATGATCGAGCAGTGCCAGGCGATCTCGCTCAAGGTGATCCTTCGAGCGATCTTTGGGATTGTTGACCCAGAGCGTCTCGGGCTCTTTCACACGGCCGTGGTGTCGCTTATGGAGGCGACAAACTCGCCGGCGATTTTGGCTTTTCCGTCCCTGAGACGCAACTTTGGAGGCTTTGGTCCCTGGGCACGCCTGCAGCGCGCGCTCAGTGTGTTTGACAAATTAGTGTACGAAGAAATAGAGAATCGCAGAAAGATCACCGAGCCTCGCGAGGATATTCTAAGTGTGTTGTTAGGGGCTCGCTATGACGACGGCGCGCCCATGAGCGAAGTAGAAATACGTGATCAATTGCACCTTCTTGTGTTCGCAGGGCACGACACGACGTCTACCGGTCTGGCGTGGGCGTTCTACTGGCTTCATCGTGAAAAAGCTATGCGGGACAAAGTGCTGGCTGAGCTGAGTGCGCTCGGACCCAATCCAGAGCCAGATAAAATTGTCGCCCTCCCATACCTTGATGCCGTCTGCCACGAGACTCTGCGTATTCACCCCATTGCCGCGACGATCGCTCGCAAACTCAAAGAGCCATTGGTCGTTCAGGGCAACACCCTTGAGGCCCAATGGATTTTGACCGTCTCGTTATTGATGCTCCACAACCGCCCCGATTTGTACCCAGAGCCTGAGACGTTTCGCCCCGAGCGGTTTATCGAGCGAACGTTTTCGCCCTACGAATACATGCCCTTTGGTGGTGGCTCGCGCCGGTGCCTCGGTGCTGCGCTCGCGATGT
>JANNCG010000686.1:0-2334 GCA_031386385.1 Myxococcales bacterium | reverse complement strand
GTACGACGAAGCCATCAAGCTCTCTCCTGGAGAACGCCGCGCGTTCGCCTTGCGCGTGCTTGCCACCGTCGGTGCTGACGTCAGCGAGCACGCCACGCAATCCGAGGGAGGTAGAGCGGCCTCTTGGGAGACGATCCAATCGCTCCGAGGCGCAGTCCATCTTGGGGGCAACGCGGTCGATGACTGCGATCAACTCTACGATGGCTGATGTCGTTCTCGATGCAAACATCCTCGTTGGCCTGCTCGATGGCAGCGATGTTCTGGCCACTCGTGCGAGTGAGCTTGTTGCGCGGCTGCAAGCGAGTGGTTTGCGTCCAGTTCTGCTCGGGGCAGAGGAGGTGTCGACATGGAAGTCATGATGAGATTGATCGAGTTGAAGCCAAACAGTGCAGAGAAGGTTCAGGCGTGGGCCGAGCACATCAACGCGCATCGTGCGAACGCGCTTGCATCGCTACAAGCGGAAGGGGTGTCGATTGAATCCTGGTTTTCGCTCTCATTGGACGGCAAGGAGTATCTCGTGTGCTACATGCGCGCCGACTCTATGGAGAAAGCTCAGCAGGTCGCGGCAACCTCTGAGAACCCCATAGATGCGTACCATCAGCAATTCAAGGTCGACACTTGGGTGCGGGGCGCCGGCGCCGTGGGTAAGCTCCTCGTCGACCTATCCCTCAATCGAGAGTAGCAATGTGTGGTCAGCCGCCTAACCACTGCACGCAGCTGGCTCACTCCGCGTTCGGGGAATCTGTGCTGCGGAAGGGCGGAATAGCACCCCAGTTCGAGCCATATGCGGCATCATTGGGGCCTACGATGATGTTCGGCCCAAGGAAACACGCGCTTCGGCGCCGTACACTGCCGAGCGTCAGTCCGGGAGTCGCACTATGTCGGCATTCATGACCGCGATCGAGTCTTTCATCGACGCTATCAAAGGCGAACAAGCGTGGGTGGAGGAACTCAACGATCATTCGCAGAAACTCGCAAAGCTTTATTCCACGGCCACCTCTCGCGAACTCAACGAATCGCTCGGCCGGTTCGCGTCGCTCTTTCCGGACGTGCCGTTGGTGGCGTTGGGCCATGTTGCCATCACTTGCGGCTCGCTGGTGGAGCGCGGTGGCGATCCCGAAATCGCGGGGCCGGCGCTGCTCGAACGGCTAAGCCGTGTCAACGAGACGGCCATCGACTTCTACCATCACAGCCGCGCTCTGGCCGAGTCGGATGCCGAACTCATTGAGGAGCTGCGTGTGGAGACGGCCGAAAATGCCGGCGAAGATGGCGATGCGAACAACCTGACGGCCGCGGCGATCATCGACGATCACGTTGCCAGTCAGGGGTGGCAAGGCATCGCTCAGCGTTTCGGGCCGGCACTTTTCAAGGAGCATCCGGCGTCGGTGTTGGGCTACATGGCAGAAGATTTTTTTCGCCTCGGCCTAATCGCCCATCTCTCGCGATCGAAGGGCTTGCGCAGAGCGGCGCGGACGCGATCCGAACTCCTCGAGCAGACTCTTAAGGCCGATGAAGCCGCCAGCTCACACCGGAGCTTCCTCGCCATCATGTTGCAAGTCCTTGATAACGAGCCGCTACTGGTCGTGCATGTCGAGCAACGGAAGGGCTTCGAGATTCGAATCGCCGGCATTGCTGACAACTTTCAGCTGCACACGCTGCTGGCCGGAGCGATCATCGGTTCGCCCGCCAAGGGCATGGTGACAGGCGAGGCGCCAAGCAAACGGGCCGTGGCCGAGTGTCGCGATTCAGCCGTGGGTCATGGCGGCGGCGACAATGTGACTGGGGCGTTCAACCTCTGCAACTGGACCGGTCTCCAGGCCGACGGGCGGCTTTCAGCAGGACAAACGGAAGGCTCGGCCCATTGGATTTGGAACGAAGGTAGTCCCGCCGACATCGTTTCGTTTGAAGGCCGTCGAGTGGTGCTTCTGGGGCCGCCACCGTATGTACGGCATTGGCGCGCCGGCCGGGCATTTCTTGGTATGGTCGGTGAATTGACGGTCGAGCGCCAGTTGAGTGAAGCGGAGGTCGTGGATTGGCTGAATCGTCTGACACGCGCGGCGAACCCGTGAGCTGCGGTTCGTCTACCCTGCCGCATCGGATAGGCGGCGCGGGTTGGGGAATCTGTGCAGCGGAAGGGCGGAATCACACCCCAGTTCGAGCCATATGTGGTATCATCGGGGAGTAATATGATGTTCGGCGTACCAGCAGAGCGAGGGCTTCAACTTGGATGAGCCAGGTGCCCGTATGACTCCGACAATAGCGTTCCTTGAGTCCGTAGAGCAACGTTTCTCCGCCCGATATCCCAGTCAATACAAGGCTCTATGTTTCGCGTCT
>JANNCG010000683.1:0-2271 GCA_031386385.1 Myxococcales bacterium | reverse complement strand
ATGAGCTCGTCCCGCGTGAATCCTGGCACCTCGCCCTGCGGGTCCGGCTCGTCAAATAAAACATGCTGGTAGGTTGGAACACTGTGGGACCATAACAACCGGCTGTCGTGCCGCAACCACATGCGATAGAAGAGGCTCGTTTCGTGGGCTCGAATTGCTCCGACAGCCGGCCGACCCCAGCACCGCACCCCACCGGTACGGGTGCGCCCGCAAGTGTCTGCGTCACCCGAATCCATCGAGACCAATTGCACGCCACGCGCAACGTCCACCGTTGGCGATAACTCGCTGCACGCGACAGGTGGCGACGTTCTCTGGTGGACGTTGCGGGACGCATGACGGAGCTCATTTCCACAACGCAACATCGTCATCCCGAGCGCAATCGCGACGGAGTGTCTCACGGCGACGAGCTGCGTCGGATTTGATTTTCGCCACACGACAATTGTCTTCATTGCGCGGTTTCCTGCCAGAATCTGCGTCGTTCGAGAACGTGCGTATTGGGTAGAGTTCGTCCCTTCACGCAAGCCGCAAATTCTTGTTGCTCAAACCGCCCGAGATGGCGTTCTTGTCCCATCAACATACCTAGTGACCGATCACCGGAACTGAACGTGGAACCGTTACTGTGGAGAGTTGAAAGCTTGGCGCAAGTCGTGAGTGACTTGTTTCGTGCATGCTTGATCCCAGTGGGTCATGCTGTCTTGTTGGAGAATTGGGGTGGTTCGAGGTCCCATACCTCACGTCTCTCGCATCGACGCGGGCTGTTGGGTGTGACACGATTCCAAAATTGGTATTAACTTCAAAACCACTGCGATAGATCGGTTTCGCTCGGTCCATGATGTATGTGTCCAAGTCTTGTCTGATCAATCCCCCCACTATTGGCGACGTTATTCCACGTAGCCGCTCAACCTCTCCTTGTGCTGTGGCAAGCAACGCAATGGCGGTAGCCCCGACAGACGGTTGATCCGTTGTGCTAAGGTGACCCTCAGAGACTGCTGCAGGGTACGGACCGGTGCCGTCAGGATGCATCGTGTGGCGTCCGGGAGTGTTGGTAGGAATTTGAACCGTCCGTTGAATTCCAGTCACTTCGTCATTTCCGTCGGTCGAATCTATAAAACCGAGGCGGTACGTCCATGTGTTGTCAGCATGAAGAAAGGCGATCGTTACCGACACATACTGTTGGAGCGTGAGAGTTCCGGCCTGGCTTCCGGTCACGGTCAGGCTAGCGACGTCGGTTTCTTGCTCTATTGTTGGTCGTTGGAAGTTCCCCCCATACTCGTGTCCCGTGCCACGGCGTATTTCGAACTGGATTTGATGCTCCTGGCCTCGGATGAGAAGCGTGTCGACCCAGATCGGATCCCATCCGTCGCGGTCAACCAACGCGAGCGGCGAATTCCACGAGTACGAATACGACCAGCGATTTCTCGGGCTTAGCTCCATCCCTAACGCCGGATCCACGCTCGCCCACTGCCCCTGTCGAGGGTCATAATAGCGCGCGCCGAAGTACATCAGCCCCGTCTCGCTATCGAGCTCCTTCCCCGTGAACCGATACGGGGTTGCATCCTGCCCACTTTGCTCTTCGATCCACGGTTCACCAAATGGCAGCTGCTCGAAGTGCTCGCGCACCCGCCCCTGCTCGCTCGTCACAAAATGCGTACTCCCGAGATGATCCGTGTGAAAAAACGCAGTCCTCCCGCCGTTCGCGTTGTCCGGATTCACCACACTCGCGATGCGTTGACCACCCGCAAAGACGTGGATCGTCTTCTGCGTCCCATTGCGCACGCTGGTGTACCCGCTTGCATAAACCGTCGTGCCGGCGCTGCTCCACTTGTGCGTCCGCTCGCCTGCGCCATCGTACAAAAAGCGCACCGTGCTCCCGTCCGTTCGGATCTGTGAGACACGGTCTTCTTCGTTCCAAAACAAGGTGCGTGCGCTCTGCGATTGCGCGTCCGTCCAGCCCGTTTGATTGCCGTCGCGATCGTACGTAAATGTCCGTGACCCCACTCGCGTCGGCGCATGTGGCCGCGTGTTTCCTTGCGTGAGGTACTCGTACCCGAGGGTGTGACTGAGCGCCGCGTTCTCCACAGGCGGTGGCCCGTTGCCGCTCACTCTCGCGCGCACCTCATGCTGCTCTTTGTTCACGATGTTGCCTATCTCATCATACCGCATCGCCAGAGTGTACCTTCTCTCAAACGCGTTGGTCTCACGGTACATCCCACTCGCGCTCGTCAGCTGGTTCAGCTCGTCGTAGCCAAAGTTTTGATCCGTCCCGCCACC
>JANNCG010000656.1:0-1714 GCA_031386385.1 Myxococcales bacterium | reverse complement strand
AGCGGGATTGAAGCGACATCAAGAGCGTACACCGTAAAAACGTACCGATGGCGCTCTGGCCGAGGCGCGCACGGACCCGCGTATCCCCGGAGCGGAAAATCGTTGCGACCATTGATGAACTCGTTTGTATTGCTCATCACGCCCTCGTCCAAGGACGTCGTTGTGCTTGGAATATTCCACGCAATCCAGTGCGTAAATGGGTCCGGCGGTGGCACATCAATATCGTCGAAGATAATCGCGAAAGACTGCGTGTTTGCCGGCGCACCGGCCCAAGTTAACTGCGGTGAGAGGTTCATCGCGTTTACGCCGCAGCCGGTATAGGCATGCTTGGGCGGGATGGGCATGCTCATCGTGAACGCGGTAGAGGTCACGGTCATGTTGGGGTTGGGTGCGTCCGACGGAGTGTCTGTGATCGTGGGGACATCCGATGGGACCATCCCCGAGTCCATGACCACGGTGGCTGTGTTGCAACCAACGAGCTCCAAGAGCAAAAAAACTGGTGCCGCGAGCAGAGAATAACCCGTACGAAAAACAGAACGTTGGCGCGAGCAATGCAGTTGAGTCATGGCGGTGGATAACGGTACAGGAGCAAGCAAAACAGTCAAGCGCGGCATACTCGCGTGGGTGCTGTCGCTTGAAGATGTGTGTACGGTGGCAATTTCGAACGAACTCGAGTTTGAGAGCGTCACAGAAATGCCTGCAAATAATGTGTCCGTTGTGTTTCGTAAGTCGCGGTGAGTTGACGAGGCGAGTGCGGTAGTCAAGAAGCTTTACCGTCAGCTTGGGCAGCTGTGTTCACTGCTCCGTCATTGGACGTTATTTTCGCCGCCGTCTCACGCTCGCACTGACCAACGCGACGCAAACTGCCAACACCGCGACGTTGAGCCCACGCGACTGTGCCGGGCTTGTGCGACAAGAGCACCCAGCACCGTGAACGCTGGGTCCGGAGCCCCCGCCATCGAGCGAACCACCGCCACCGTCGCGCGTACTACTGGCCACGGCAGCACACGCTCCGCCTCGACACTCAAGGGTCCTTGCGCAAAACGAGAAGCAGTCTGAAGACGCAGAACAACGATCCCCTTCCGTTGCCGCGCGGCAGCGTCTCGCTGCAGAATCGCAGCGAAATCCGGGCCCACAATCAGCATCGGCCTGACACACGACCGTCTCTGGCGATTGGCAACCCGCGCGCCCAGCGCAGAGGGCGCAGAATAAACAAGAAGAGTTGTTTTGGCAGCTGCGTCCCTGTTGCTGCGGCGAATAACAACGGCTGCGTTCGCAAATATTTCCGCGACACGGACCACACTGACTGTCTTGTTCGCACTGCGCCGGAGGGGTCGGTGCCACGCATCGGCGTGTGTTGGGATCGCAATTCAGCTCGGCACCACAGCTGGTGTCACCCATCGTGCACGTCATGCCTTCTGGAATGACACATCCCAAACGATCCACACACGCTTCACATGGCCGACACATACGGCCGGCACACATCGGAGCGCCCGCCGCGGGTTGTAAGCATCGACCGCGGGCGCACACTCTTCCAGTGCACGGAAGGCAGTCAGCGTCGGTGTCGCAGGTATCGCGCACGGGCAGCGTCCTGCAGTAAAGCCCCTCGCATACCGAACCGCACGGACATCCCGCAACCACAGCGCTTTGACTCGGGTTTGATGTGCGACGCGGATGCGGGATGTCCGTGCGGTTCGGTATGCGAGGGGCTTTA
>JANNCG010000628.1:0-2735 GCA_031386385.1 Myxococcales bacterium | reverse complement strand
GCACCACCGGACCCTTTATCGACGTCACGCTCCGCGACGGGGCGCAGCTCAGAGGACCCTCAGTGTTTCCTGTCGCGCCAAGCCCTACCGAGCGGTTCGACGTCGTCGTTCGCGCAGCTCCGTGGATCCCAGTCAACGAACTTCGTGTCATCGTTAACGGACGCGTCGTGAAGACCGTTGGAGCCGCAATGTTTAGCACCCCACCCGATCCATTCGGCACCGAAGGGATTCAACGCTTCATGGGTTCATTTACCCTCGCCGAGCTTGACATCACAGCAGCCAAGGACGTGTGGGTTGTATTTGAAGCCGGACAAGCTCTACCAGCGGTCGTCGACACCGACAACGATGGACTCCCCGATCACGCCGACTTTAACGGCGACGGCAACGTCACTGAACTCGCCCCCTCCCGACCGGCTGAGAGCGATCCCCGCTTTCACGCCCACGCGATCATTCCAGGCTACTGGGCGTTTGCGTACACCAACCCATTCGTCTTGAACATGAACGGCGGAAGCTGGGAGGCACCCATCCAATGATCACCCTCAGCATGCAGAAAGTTCCTGCGTTTTCTGTGGTATTTTCACTTATACTCAGTCTTAGCGGCAGCGCTTTCGCTGAATATCCCATGCCGCTTCCTCCGGCGCCGCCTCGCACGACGAGCGCAAACGTGAGCGCCTGCCATCGTGAAGGTGCCGCCGTCCGTGCCCCTATCGAAATCGCGTTTGGTATCCCCGGCGCGATTGGCTTAGCAGACTTTGGATCAACGCCTTCACCTTGCGCCTTTAAGGGCTTCTCTGTGGGCGGCCGCATGGGACTCTTGGTGGCGACATCGAGTTTTTACGGCGCGATTGACGCGCAGGCAAACCTCAGCGGCACATACGCGTGGAGTGATCACACCTGGGCAACACTATCGTTTGATGCCTTTCGTTATCGCACGGTCATCAACGCGACCGTGATCACCGCACCGATCGACACGGGGGCTGCCACGCTCACGGTCAACAACACCCTCGCGCGAGACGCCAACGGACAGGTCGTTGGGTTTGTTCGGGTGCTTCTTCCAACCGACTATTCACTGCGTTGGGCCACGCGGCTCGGAGCAGAGTTCGGGATGTCCTTCGTGTGGTCACCGCATGAGCGATGGTCATTTTTTACTGGATTTTCACTGCCCATTACCACGACGATCAGCGCTGGCGGCACGGTGATCACGTTTAGTCCTCGCGCGACTGTTGACCTTGGCTGGCATCCCGTTAGACCGTTTGAGCTCTTGCTCGGTCTCGAAGCGCGTGCGGGCCTAGAGCCTGCGGGCCTAGAATTTCTCGCGCCTCGGTTGAGTCTCCGATTTCACATCTCGCGAGCTTGGTTCGCTGAGCTCAACGCAATGATGCCTTTGATGGGTGTCGAGCGATCCCTTGCCCGCGCTGCTCTCAACGTCGGAATGCGTTTCTAAACGTTGGTGTTGCGCGAGACATCACGCGCGCCATACCCTCCACCTACACTCCCGCTGACACTGGCGAGACGCCGTCGAACTAGTGGTGGTTTCCGATCAACGGTCGCCCACCATCCGGGTCAATGCCCCCAAGGCGAAGGCTCTGCTCCATCGTGAGGGGATGATCTGGAGGCGCAATGGTCGGTCGATTCCACACAGTGACAAATGTGCGATCACCTTCGTCGCGAACTCCAACGTCCACAAATTGACCCAGCGACGGGTCCATAAACTTCACCTGTGCATGACGAATGAGCGCTCCGAGTGGGCGAATATCTCCCGTCGTGATGAGCAGTCTTCGCTGCAGATACCTCATCACTCGGTTCATCGGTGCCGAAACATAAAACATCTTCATGTTGGTGTCCGTCAGATGCTCGGACGTACCCATTGGCATCACGAGCCCGAAGGCGCGTAGGGATCCAGGGATCAAGTCCAAAGGATTGTACTCTGCGACGTCCTCTACGGCGCCCGCATCCACAGCCTGCTCAGTAGGTTGCTCAAGCGGAACAGACGGCGTCCGCCTCACGCATCCCGCTAGCAGAGCGATACTCAAAAGCGAAAACGCCGCACAGTGATTGCTTATCTGTGAGACGAATCTTCGCGAAACTGAGTCTTGGCTTGCAGCTTCAGCCCTCGAAAAGGCAGGAGTCATTTCAATCACTCGAAGACTGTAGCCCAAGACTCCAACCGTTGCTCCAGCTGGGGAGGAGGAAGAGTTCGAGTCACAACATTCGTCCGTTGAGCCATCGCAGCACCAGGGAGAACACCTCCGCGGCCTGTCTGGATGACTAACCGATAGTCTCCGCCCTGAATGCCAGAGACGTAGGGTCGAGTACCACCAAAGAACGGATCCATAGCGGTTCCAACTTGGGGACACGATACCCGGCGAGTGACGCCAACACCAAACAGCACCGAGTTCACATCGTCATCGAGCGTTCCATTGCCTGCGAGGTCACGAGTCACACGAACGATATCAAGAGTCGTCGTCGCATCTCCGTCCACATCCAAGCGTGCGAGAGGGAGTCCATTGGGACCAGCCATCGTGAGCGGATCGATCTGTGTCTCATCGACTCCCCACAACCGTGAGTAGCCCAACTGACATGCATCGACGTTATTCGCCGGCACGAAGGTGCCAAAGTACAGCACACCGTTAAACAGCGTGATCGCACCGGTCAAACGCTCGCCATCCATGAGGCCACGGTTGGGGTCGGCGTTTTGGCGCAAGATCCAGTGAGCAGACACATCCACTGCGTTG
>JANNCG010000609.1:0-1819 GCA_031386385.1 Myxococcales bacterium | reverse complement strand
AAGAGATGCGCGAGCTGTTGGGCGACTCGGCGTTTTTTAACCGGTTTCGCAAGGCGCTTCTCACTCGTTATCCCACCGCCTCCATCTACCGCAAGACCGGAACCTGGCGCGGCTGGCGCAACGACTCTGCGTTGGTCGTGCGGCCCGGTGCTACGTACACACTCGCGGCGCTCTGCAACGACACACGGTGCAGCACTTTGCTTGAGTCCGTCGCGCTCGCGTTTGACTCGTGCGTTGGACACAGAGCGCCTTAGCCGGTGTGAGTCGGCGCATTCGCGCTCACTCGTGCCACAGGTCATACATCATCGGGCCGGCGTTTTCTTCTCGCGTTTCACCATGCATGTATTCGCCGTCTTCGCGATTTCTCTGCTCCACAGAGCCTTCCAATGCGCCACGCAATCGTAGCGTGTACTCAAACTGCTCTCCCGCTGTAGAGCGCACCGAGACGTGAACATACTCTGGCCTATTGGGCGTTGTCGGTTCAAAGGACACATACACTGGGTCTTCGCGAAGCGTCACCGTGTTGTGCTGCGTGAGTGCCTCGCCGTGGTGATCGAGCAGCGCAACCTCGGCCACTCCTGCGTGAAGCGCGCTTCGAATCGCCATTCGCAAGAGCCCCGGGCCACACTGCACGAGCACCGTCTCAAGCGCTGGCGTCGTCGCTTGGCCTTCAACCATGTACGAGGCTCGCCACGGAGCGCTGTGGTGAATCGACGTTCGCGCGGTTTCATCACTGAGCCGCGTTCTGATGCGCGTGCTGGTCTCATATCCCCGCGCAACGGGACCAACCATCAACCGTGGAGGCCCGTTCGTGTCGACCACAAACGCGCCCATCCGAGGCGTCTCTGCGCCGAGGTACATGACCGTGTCGGCGTTGGTAAGCGTGAAGTAGTCTGCGACAAAATCCGCCGCTTTTTCTGCGCCAATCTCACGATCTGGAAAAAGATCAAAGTACCATCCGGTCCACTTCGGAGGCTGTCCAGTGTCCGCGCTATTGTCGCCAGTTGGGATGAACTCGGAGACCATTCCGAGCCAGCGTCGTTGCGTCTCACTCAGGGCTGCTCCGCTGCGCTCGGTGAGCGCGATGGCTCTGAGGGTCTGAAGCACCGTGGTCACGCGCTGAAGGTACGACGCTTGTGTTGGACTGAGCGTCGTCGCTAAACGCACAAACGCTAACAGCGCGTCATACACTTCAACCGCCGGTTCTACATACCCGTCTGGAATCTCACACCCGTACGCGTCGTACCCCTGCCCGGCCAACAACGTGTAGTTGTGTCGAATCTGCCCATACCCCACGAGTGCTGAGTTCAACCGAAAGTCTTGCCACGCCTCCGTGGCCATAAACGTGGGCTCAACTCCAGCGTGCGGCCCGCTCAGCGAGACAATCGCTTGTAGCCAATGACGGTACAAGTCCCCACCACTTGCCGCACCTTGAGTAAGCGCATCTCGTGCGCCATCAAGCTCCGATTGCAGAGTGGGATATCGCTGCAAATCTGCTGACAAGTATGCTCTTGCACGGTTATGTCCAAGTGAGTATCCCACGTCGGCAAAACCCAGATTAATTCTATTTCGAATACGGTCATGCACGACCCTCTCAAGCGCCCCAATGTCCGGAACGATCCGCGGCCCAAACATCGTCGCGATCGCCGGAAGCGTTATCGACCCTTGAGGCATGAAGTGCACTCGCGCGGTGCGTTGATAGTTTGAACCGATCGCCGTCCTGAGTTGCGCAAACGCGTTTGGATCACTCGATCGAAAGTGTCCAGCGCGCTCGAGTCGCAACAGTTCTTGCAGCGACACATCCTCTCGGTTGCCCGCG
>JANNCG010000587.1:0-4112 GCA_031386385.1 Myxococcales bacterium | reverse complement strand
GAACAGCCAAACGTTTGGACAAGTTGGCGCTGGGAGTCCTGAGCTGATGATCGACGCCAACACGAACGCGATTTGGCTCGGACTCGAGAACACTGCGATCTATCGGTCGATGGACGACGGCGTCAATTTTTCGAGCCAAGGACGTGGTCCTGCACGCAGAGGTTTTTCTGATTTTGCGCTCGCCAATGGGTACCTGTTCGAGACTGGAGCGATCAACACGATGGACCGAACTTTAGTCAGCAGCATCAACATGCTCATGCCGCCAACGACGACTACGGTGACGCTTGCCAATGCCCCCTCACCCAATGGGTCACGCGCAGTCACGGCTGATACGGCGGGTAATTCTTACATCGCGACGGCAAACGCTGGCGTGACCGTTCAGCGAGTGCTCTTCAACGCGATGGCACCCGAGGCACCACGCATGCTAAGCGCGAACGGCTTCTCGCCCTCCATCGCTGCGTTGCCGCGAAACCGGGGAGTGTTTGGGGCGTTCAGTACGTTTCCGCAGCCCATTCAAGCATACGTGCTGACATATTAATCGCGGAACAAGCAACGACTTCAGCTACAGTCCGCCCTTGTGTACGGATCATTTGGCGCGCTGAAGTTGTCCACACAGAGCTTCGCGTTCTGTGTTGTCGCTGCTTGCTCGACACGGCCTCAGCGGACCACTTCGGCTGCGCAATTGCTGCCCCAGAGCTCATCTCCAACGGCGCACGACGCTGGGGTAGCAACAGACGCACACTCAGGTTCGGTGACTGTCCGTCCGCGCCCCGTCGATGAGGGGCCCGCCCTTGCGCGCACCGAAGCGGCTTTGCAAGAGGCCATCCCTGCCGAGCTCGCCGTATGGACTCCCTTTCGGCTCATCGGGTTAATCTCGACCACGATGCACGATTTTGCCGCTCCAACCTCACCGCGGTTTGAGCAAGAGATCGCGTCACTCTCGCTCGTTCTGCCGCCATCACCGATCGTTGCGTCGCTCGCAGAGCGTGACGTGGTGTGCGTAGAAGCGCGCCGACTCGACGAGCGAATTGTCTGCGTCGCCGACACTGTTGAGCTCTCGGGAGCCGAGCGAGCAAGGTGGAGTTTTGCGTGGCGCGTCAGCGGCCTCAATCCGCCAACGGATCTGGGCGTTGCTGTCCGTGCGCTCTCGAGACTTGGCGATCGTGTGTGTGTGAAAGCGATCGAGCTCACCGCCCGCACGATGGAGCTGACGATTCAAACGCCGGACCGAGCGAGGATGGTCGAGAGCCTTGCGCTACTGGCCTCTGCGCCGAGGATGTCAGAGGTGTTTGTTGTGCGATTTGAGCCCAACGCAAGCGGAGTGCTCGCAGTGCTCTCTTGGCCCACGGATCGCGCTGATCGAAGCGTCGGGACGATGGGGATGGATCCATGGCCAGCGCGGTGTGATGGCCACGTCGGAGTGTTAGGCGACGACGCCACAGTGGTTCGAGCGACCATGGTCCTGACGGGAACCAACGCGCAAGGGGTCATCTTAGAGCGTGCCTCTCGCCGATTCATTGTCACCGTGGGAGATCGGGTGGGGGATGCAGAAATCACCGCCATTTCTCAAGCGTCCGTTCGTATTCGATCAGCCGGAACAACCCATCGACGCGAGCGAAATCTGCCGGTACGAGCCCCCGCCGGCGACACACCAACGAGCCCGTTGAACCGTCAGCGCACGTTGCTTCCGCCAGAGCCCACACTCACCGCACCTCCGCGTTTTCGGCCACCGTCATGATCCGAATCACGCGACCCTTGACTCCCTATCCTTAAGCGCACTAGTTCACACGTAAGCCTCTATCTCAACGGACTCCCTCGAAATGCACGTAGCAAAACCTCGACTTCGTTTCGCCCCATCACCCACGGGCTATCTTCACATTGGCGGCGCGCGAACTGCGCTGTTCAATTGGCTCTGGGCTCAAAAAACTGGTGGGACCTTTGTTCTCCGCATCGAGGACACCGACGTGGCGCGCAACAGCCGCGAGAGCGTCGACGCTATCTTCGACGCGATGCGATGGTTGGGGCTCACGTGGGATGAAGGGCCGAAGGACGCCGATGACGAAGGCGGGGGTCCTCACGGACCGTACTTTCAGAGCAAGCGCCTCAAGACCTACCGTGAATTCGCTGACAAACTCATTCGCTCAGGGCACGCCTATCGCTGCTATTCGAGCAAAGAAGAGATCGACGCTGCACGGATGGCCCTGCCCGAAAAACAACGCGATGGTTTTCGCTTTGTGTCTCCGTGGCGAGACAAAAACGCGGAGCTAGATCAGCCGCACGTCGTGCGATTTAAAGCGCCTAGCACCGGAGAGGTCAGCTTCGATGACATGGTCTTTGGCACAATCAAGACGGCGAACTCCACGCTACAAGATTTTATCCTGATTCGTGAAAACGACATGCCGCTGTACAACTTCGGCTGCGTTGTGGACGACTTCACGATGGACATCAGTCATGTGGTTCGCGGTCGCGATCACATCATCAACACGCCGCCACAAATTTTGATGTATCGGGCGCTGGGCGAGACGGTTCCAAAGTTTGGGCATCTGCCGATGATGATGGCCAGCAAGCAAGAGAAGCTGTCCAAGCGCCACGGCAGCGTGAGTGTGAGCCAGTATCGCGACGACGGATATCTGCCCGAAGGGTTGCTGTCGTATCTCGTTCGATTCGGCTGGTCACACGGCGACGATGAGCTGTTCACGAAAAAGACCCTCACGGAGCTTTTCAATTGGGATCACGTCCATAAGAGCGACGGGATCTATGACTTTCGCAAATGCAAAGCGATCAACCAAAAATTCATCGCCAAATGCGCCTCAATGACTGAGCTCGTCCAGGGCGTTGCACCTATTTTGCGTGATAAAAACCAGCTTCCGGTGAGAGACGATCACCCCCGACTCCCCGAGGCGCTCGCGACGGTGAAAGAGCGCGCAGAGACGCTCAACGTCATGGCTGACTCAGTGGACTACTACTTTCGCGCCAGCCCAATCATGGACACCGCAGCGGTCGAGAAGTTTCTCAAGCCCGAGTGCGCAGACGTGCTTGAGAGCTTCGCCATTTTTGTCGAACAAAACGTCGGAGATAGGCAAGAGCGGGTGGAGCACTTTGATTTTGCAAAGGCTCACCAGGCCCTCGATGAGGCATTGCGCTTGTGGATCACTGAGCGCGCCATTGAGATGAAGGTCCTGGGTCAACCTGCACGGGTCGCGCTTACCGGACGCGCACAGTCGCCCGATCTCGCAGCTGTCATGCTGGTGCTTGGTGGCAAGGTGTCCGCGCTGCGACTGCGGGCTGGCGCGACGCTCGCCAAGGCGGGTCCGACACCGTGAAGGTCATCCTCTTATTGGCTTTCGTTTATCTCGCCGTTGTGGCGATTTTGGCGCGCAAAAAACTAGGCGAACTGCACCCGCGCAGATTCTTTTTAGAGACCTGGCGTGAGCTTGATCAGCAGGTGATGCAAGATCGACTGCTTCGTGAGTCCATTGCAAGAGAGCGTCACCGCGCTGAGCACGGGGATCCTCCCGAGGACACTCAGGAGGGCGCGCACCCGTACAAATCTGCTGCAGAAGCGAGCGCTCGGTCAACGGGCAAAGTGCTCTGGGCCAAATACTGGCCGTACGATTGGCGACCATTCACGGTGCTTATCACCCTGGCGTTTGTGCTGACGATCCATGAGTATTATGGCGACCGAATGATGTACTCGCGGCTGCAATCGCGCGGGCTCACCTTTGATTGGGGCCCCATCGTCAATGGAACTTACGCGCACTCCATCAAGATCACCCGCGTGTGGAATTTTCTCAACAACACGCAGTGGGGTGAGCTGTTTGTTCTCTGGTTTTGGGCCATCACACGCTCGATGGGGTACATCATTCCGATCGCGATTTGTGTGCCGCTGTGGAAAGAGAAATATCGAGACTATGGCTTAAGTACCAAGGGTTTTCTCTCTCACGCTTGGATCTACGCGCTGTTTTTTGGGATCGTGCTGCTCGCGGTGATCGGTGTGGCGCACACCGGCGAGTTTGCCACGTACTATCCATTTTATAAAAACGCCTCGCGAAGCTGGAAGGATTTTTTCGGCTGGGAGATCTTCTACGCGGGGCAGTTCTTCTGTCTTGAGT
>JANNCG010000581.1:0-3067 GCA_031386385.1 Myxococcales bacterium | reverse complement strand
AAACGACCTACAATTGGTTCGATGTTGATCGGAGCGGCATCCATGCTGCTTCCGTCCGTTGGGTTTAGCCAAGTGAGCACCATCGTAAAGCCTGAGTTTTTGCTGCTGGTTGACACCTCGGGGTCGATGGGTACGCAGGACGCAGGAGCCAACTCATGTGGATACGCACTTCCGTCTCGCATCAACGCTGCGGCGTGTGTCGTGCGAAATATCGCTGACGGCGTGGGCGATGGGATCTTTGGTTTTGGTACCTTTGCGCAGACCTGCGCAGCCGGCGCGGGCTGTCACTATGCGGGCTCTTGTGGGGCGACCGCGTGTGGAGGAGTGGCGATTCCTGGATATCCATTTCCGTTTCGCGGGTGTGCCGACGGTGGCAAGCTCGCAGTGGGTATCTCTGAGCTCAACCAGTACGATATGCGCACGTGGGGCGACGGTGTGTTTACCTCTTGCACGATTCCGTCGGGTCTTTTGCCGGCCAATCTTGGTGGCAATGAGCTCGCACAGACCGTGGGTTGCAACAACGGTGCAGCGAGTGGGTTGACACCCATCGCTGGAATTTTGCACACTGCGTGGCGATACCTCGCGAACCGCCAAGCTCTGCCCGCAGGGGCGCCAGCGGTCCCCGTGAGCCCATACGTAAACTTCAACGGAACCGGAATGCGCGACCCCTACGCACGGTGCCGACCCGTCAACGTGATTCTGCTCACCGACGGCGGCGAGACGTGTGTTGCTGCGGCAGACGGTCCGAACAACGCGCGCAACATTGGTTGTATGCGCCTCGATTTTAACAACGATGGCGACACAACGGATGCTGGTGAGTTCAACAGCGATCTTAACGCCGACGGCGACTGCTACGACGCAGGAGAGCAAGCCGCGTTTCGCACACGCACGCTCCCGATCTTTTTCGGACCACGGCCTGGCGTCGCTGGAGATGCAGCGATTGAAGCGATCGCCTTGGGCGGAGGCTCGACAGTTCACCCGGTCACGACGACCGGTGGATCTCGAAATTTGCTCGGATATTATGCTTCAAACGAGGCTGAGATCTCTGACTCGATCAACGACATTGTCGCTGGCTCTCAGCTCATTGAGCTCTGCAACGGAGTGGACGACAACTGCAACGGGCTGGTGGATGAAGGGTTTAACCTCGGCGCAGCTTGCACGGTGAACAACCGCGCTTGCACCGCTCGAGGGACAATCGTTTGCAACGTCGCGGATCGCACGCAAGCGGTCTGCAACGCAGTACCACCGGCGATTGTGGCTGAAAATACAGCCGCTGCGTGTCGTGACAATGTGGACAACGATTGTGATGGAGCGGTTGACTGCGCAGATCCAGACTGCAACGCGCAGCCCTTCTGTATTCCTGGTTGTGTTCCGAGCGCAGAAGTGTGTGACGGACGAGACAACGACTGCAACGGACAGGTGGATGAAGGCGGGATCTCTCGCTCGTGTGGCGTGACGCTTGGTGAGTGTGTTGCGGGCACTGAAGTGTGCCAACCGCAAGCGGCACCTGGCAACGGGATGGGCGTTTATGGCGCTTGTTCGGGTCGTGGACCGAGCGCCGAAGTGTGCGACGGGCTGGACAACAACTGCAACGGTGTTGCAGACGAAGGTCTCACTCGCGCGTGCGGAATCAACGTCGGCGCGTGCCGACCTGGGATTCAATTGTGCGTTGGCGCGATGTTCGGCGGAGCGTGTATTGGTCAGGTTGGACCAAGCCCCGAGATTTGCGACGGGATAGACAATGACTGCAACGGGATGACCGATGATGCGATCCCAAGCGCCGGGTCTTGTGGTGCAGCCGGCGTGGGAATTTGCACGGCAGGTACGATTCAGTGCCGCATGGGTATGCTCGTGTGTGTGGGCGGGATGATGGGTGTCCCCGAGACGTGCAACGCGCTCGATGACGACTGCAACGGTGTTGTAGACGACGGGATCGCCGCAGGTGGAACGTGTCAGCCCATGGGAATGATGATCCCTGTGAACGCAATGGGGATGCCCATCGGAACGTGCCGACTCGGCAACCAAGTGTGTGAAGCTGGCGCGATTGTGTGTCGCGGCGCTGTGGGTCCCGGGATGGAGATCTGCAACGGGATGGACGACAACTGCAACGGGATGATCGATGAGGGTCTTGACGGGATGGCCTGTGGACTCGCGATTGGCGCTTGTATGCCAGGTGTTCTTCGCTGCGTGATGGGACGGCAGTCTTGCGTTGGCGGGACCGGTCCGATGGAAGAGATCTGCGACGGGATCGACAACGATTGCGATGGCGAAGTGGACGAAGGCAACCCTGGCGGAGGCGCACGATGTGGAAGCAACGTGGGCGTTTGTCGCTCGGGCGTCAACGTGTGCCGCATGGGTCGCGTGATCTGTGACGGCGCAATGGGCGGCTCAATGGAAGTGTGCAACGGACTTGACGACGATTGCGACGGGACCGTGGACAACGGTGTGCCCGAAGGCGAAGTGTGCGGATCCAACGTTGGGCGCTGCATGCAAGGTCGAACGCGGTGCTTAATGGGCCGCAATGTGTGCGAAGGGTCCGTTGGGCCTCGTGCAGAAGAGTGCAACTGCCAAGACGACAACTGTGATGGCACAGTGGACGAAGCGGGCATGGGCGGGATGGGACTTTGCGGAGGCGGCTCTGTGTGTGCAGGGGCTCCTTCGTGTGGTTGCTTGCGGCCTTGTGCAGACGGTGAGTTTCCGTGTCCTGCGGGACGATCGTGCCAGACCATTATGGGTCAAAGGTTATGTGTCGGCGATCCATGCACAGGTGTGAACTGCCCCGCAGGTCAAGTGTGTATGAATGGCGCTTGTCGCTCTCCTTGCGATGGCGTCACTTGTGATCCGGGACTTGCGTGCAACCCACAGACGGGTCGCTGCGTGGCCAATGACTGCCGGGTGTTGAACAACTGCAACGATGCTCAGCTCTGTCGCATGGGTCGTTGTGTCCCCAATCCATGCGCTGGCGTGAACTGCCCCATGGGCCAAGCTTGCTACGAAGGGACCTGTGCTCCTTCGTGTGCAGGAGTGACCTGCCCCATGGGTCAGCGATGTGAGCGTGGCGTTTGCG
>JANNCG010000571.1:0-1971 GCA_031386385.1 Myxococcales bacterium | reverse complement strand
ACCACCTTCTCGCACTTGGATGCGACCACAGTGCTCTCGCGTGCGATTGCAGAAATGGCCATCTTTCCTGCAGTGGATCCGCTCGACTCGATGTCTCAAATGCTTCAGCCACACATCGTGGGTGAGCGTCACTATCGCGTTGCGCGTGAAGTACAGCGCACCCTTCAGCGCTACAAAGAGCTGCAAGACATCATCGCGATTCTTGGTATGGACGAGCTCGCAGCGGACGACAAGCAAGTGGTCGATCGCGCGCGACGCATTCAGAAGTTTTTGTCGCAGCCGTTCTCAGTGGCGCAGCAGTTCACTGGAGCTGAGGGCAAGCAGGTTCCGCTCAACGAGACGATTGAGTCCTTCGAAGAGATCTTGTCGGGCAAGCTGGACAAGCTCCCCGAGCAAGCTTTTTATATCAAGGGCAACATCGAAGACGTGAAGCGCGCAGCGGCAGAGCTCGAGAAGAAGAGCTAAGTTATGGCCACTACGCTCTCTCTCGAAGTCGTCACCCCTACCGGCCTTGTCGTGAAGATAGAGGTCGATCAGGTTGAGGCGCCCAGCGTCATGGGTGAGTTTGGTGTGCTTCCTGGACACCTTCCGCTCTTGGCTGCCTTGGATGCGGGCGTTGTGCGATACCGCACGGCCGGAAAGATTGTGGCTCTCGCCATCGGTCCTGGCTTCGCAGAAGCTGGTCCCGAAGTCGTGACCGTGTTGACCGACGCGGCTGTGGACGGTAGCGAAGTGGACGTGGCCTCGGTGAAGACCGAGCGCGACGACACCATCAAGCGGCTTGAGTCGGTGAGCTCGGACGCGGGCAGTGAGTTCGACGAGCTTTTGCGCAAGCGAAAGTGGTGTGATGCGCAGCTCGAAGCCGCCCGCGAGAGCGGCAAGAACTAGTCACTCAGACTGCACGCCGGTTTTGGGGAGCCGGTGCATTTGAAATTTCCAGAGCCCGTGGCTGTTGTACGCTCGGGCGATGGACGCATACTCGATTGCGGGTCTCGCCGTTGGCTGCTCACTCGCGGGCCTTGCGGTGTACGATCGGTTTCAACGGACGCACAGCATTCGGCGCAATTTTCCGCTGTTTGGACGACTGCGCTATTTGTTTGAAGAGCTCGGCCCGCCCGTGCGGCAGTACGTGGT
Organism: Myxococcales bacterium; assembly: GCA_031386385.1. GTDB lineage: Bacteria > Myxococcota_A > Polyangia > Polyangiales > JANNCG01. The sequence goes on along the minus strand of JANNCG010000571.1, from coordinate 837 downwards.
GGCGGGCAACGATGAAGAGCGACCTTTTTCGCGCGATCAGCGCCGATGGATCTACTCGTCAGCCAAGCAGCAAAACAACTATTTCGGCTTCGGAACCGACAACGACCTCGAGCTCACCCCGCACTATTTGATCATTCGGCAGTCGACGTTTCCGCTCACGCAGCCGCACAAAGGCGAGCCGGGGTATGACTCGACGTACGCCGTCCCAGGCGCGAAAGTGCTGGGTGGCTACCGCAAGCGCAAGAAGGCTTTTCGTCCCGCGAGCATCGTGAACACCAGCGCCATGAGCTATGGCTCGCTGTCGAGCGCGGCGGTGCAGGCGATCAACATGGGCGTTAAAATCGCCGGTGCTCTGCAAAATACCGGTGAGGGCGGGATCTCAGACCACCATCGAAAGGGCGGGGAGATTATCTGGCAGATCGGCACTGGCTACTTTGGCTGTCGCGACGACAAGGGGCGTTTTAACATGGAGCGCTTTCTTGAAAGTGTTGCCTCGGCCCCTGTGCGTGCGATTGAAATTAAGCTCTCGCAGGGCGCAAAACCGGGCTTGGGTGGTGTGCTTCCAGCGGCAAAGATCACGCCTGAGATCGCAAAAATTCGGCTCATTCAAATGGGCAAAGATTGCATCTCGCCAGAGGCGCACACCGCATTTCATGACGCAGACTCGATGCTGGATTTTATCGAGAAGCTTGCAGACGCGACCGGTCTGCCCGTTGGCATCAAGAGCGCCATTGGTGACCTGGGCTTTTGGCAAGACTTGGCGAAGCTCATCGCGACGACAAACCGCTCACCGGATTTTATCACCATCGACGGCGGCGAGGGCGGGACGGGCGCCGC
>JANNCG010000557.1:0-2812 GCA_031386385.1 Myxococcales bacterium | reverse complement strand
TCTCTTGTGTACGCGCTGTCGCTGCAGGGGCGACTGGTCGCTGTGTCGCAACGGGCTCACGGGCGGGCTCGGCGTGCCGTGGCAACGCTCCCTCGTGTGACATGGGCTTGTCATGTGCGCCCGATTTGGCATCCCGGTGTGTTGCTTCGGCGACGGTTGGACAGCCGTGCGATCCTCGATTTGCGATCGTTCGTTGTACCGGCAATACGACCTGTCGGGCCACCAGCATAGACAGCGGAACCTGTGAAGCCACCGCGCCCGAGACCGAGCCCAACGATCAAACGATGGGGCTCACCCCACGAGTCGCGCCCGTGGTTGTCTCTGGAGCACTCAACAGGTTCGACATTGATTGCACCACCATCACCGTCGGCGCGGGAGGGTCGGTGTTTGCGCAAAGTGTGAACAACAACGGCGGCTGCTTTAGCAATTTTGTCCTGGATTTATACAGCGAAAATGGCACATGGCTCGGCAGCGACGCGGACTCTGGCCCCTTTGGTTGTCCACGAATCGACGGTGCTAGCAATCCGTGGGCGGCGTCTCTGAATCAAGGCAACTACGTCGTCTGCCTGCGTGAGGGCAACGGCAATGTCATTGGCAACTACGCGATAAGCGTCAACGTCAGCCGTTAGGCGCTTACGGTCGAAGCGTCCCGAGACCCGAGTGGGCGTAGAAGGCGACGCCTCTGAACGTGGCGTTTCCTGCGAAGTGATTGCGCACACTGGTGATCACGCTTTCGGTGTACGCGGTGCCCTCTTCGCAGAGCGTCTCGTTGGCGGGGCCTCCGCACTCGACCTGCAAGCCAACCCAAGCAGAGATTCCGACGGCAGAAGCGGTGTCTACGGATCGGGTCTGCGTGATAATCCGTGCGGTCGTTGCCGCATCGGCCGCCGCTCCCCAATAGTCCATCACGGCGTAACCATCGACCCTCTCGGCGACCCACCGATCAAGTGCCGCGGTGCGCCCGGCGCGCGTGTACATTCGAGATCCATACCAATGCGCGATGTCGACGTGAAAGCGCATGCGGGCTCCACGCACCACCGGTCCGAGCATATCCAACGCATCCACGTACTGTGCGGCCACCGCGGCAAAAGCGGCAGGATCCGCTGGAAATCCAGGGTACACATGGGGCTCTAGGTCAAAGTGCAGTGCGTCTGGAACAGCGGTTGGGTTGCCGGCGGCGTACGCAACGGCCGCGTCGGCACGGGCCCGCAGCTCTACCGGTTGATCGACGCGAAAGCGGTTTCCGAAGAGAAATTCAACTGAAATACAGCGCGAATGCAGCTCGCGAACATAAGCTGCAAGCGATGTACGTCCCGACGCCGAGTCCAGCAGTCGCCCCACATCAATGTACACACGCGTCACACGCCGCTGCGCAAACATCGCAAACAACGCGGTCCTCATCGCGGCATCCACAGCCGGCTCGGCAGTGACAACCCACGTCGCTCGATCACTAGTGACCTGACACCCACCAGCATCAGCGATCACATCCGGACTTGATCGGACATCCACCGAGACATCTCGCGGTGACGGGACATCCGACGTCCTCGGCGTGTCCAGCTCAACGGCGTCCATGACGGCGCTTGGCGTGTCCATGAGCGTCGCATCCGGTGAGACAACGGGACCTGTATCGCTCATTGTCCGATCGACTGACCCAACGACATCGTTTTGCGGCGTAGGAGCGTCTTCAGCGCTCATCGGTCCACCACAAGCGTGCAGAGCACATCCCAATAACGACAGTGTCAAAACGCGGTACTTCATCGCCAGTGAGTGTACCGAACGCCAAAGAAAATTTCGGGATATTGACCACACATTTGCGACAACCCCCAAAATCACCCCGCACCTTTGGGTGTGGCGCTCGGCGAGCTTGCTCATCGATTGCACCGAAGCCCTGTGTCGAGTACCGTGCAATCTCTTGATAAACTCCCGCCAGTCTTGCGTTTCGTTGTCCCCTTTTGTCGGGAAGTTCGTCACAAGTCGCAAGCAGAACATTCTTAAGAGAATCGACAGCAACTCGCCACAAGTGATGGGCGTCCTACGGATTTGCCATGAGTGGACGGAGAGATATTTTTTTGGACGCTAAACATTCGGATCCCCCACTGCCTGCAACGACCACGTCTGGGTTCACGCCGCGCGCGAGTACTGTTGAGATCGAGCTGCTACGCGACGGAGTCTTCGCATACCCCGCGTGGCTTGAAGCGATCGCCGCAGCGAAGTCTGAGATCTTTCTCGAAATGTACTGGTTTGATTCGGACACAATCGGCAACCGGATCGCCGACGCGCTTGCTGCACGAGCCGCTGACGGGATCGACGTGTGCGTTCTCTATGACGCCATCGGCTCGTTGGGTACCTCGTCCGCCATGTTCGAGCGAATGCGTGTGGCAGGGGCTGCGGTCATCGAGTTTAACCCAGTATCACCGCTCGCTGAGCGCTTTGCCTGGAGCCGCGTGTCCTCTCGTGATCACCGAAAAATTCTCGTCATTGATAGCGAGATCGGCTTCACTGGTGGAATCAATATCACCGATAAAAACCTACCCATCAGTGAGGGTGGTGGTGGTTGGCGTGACGACGCTGTGAGGATTCGGGGACCGGCAGTTCTTGAGCTACGTGCGCTTTTTTTGGACAGCTGGATTCGGTCCGGTGGGAGTCCACCGCGAGGAGGAGCCAACAGTGGGTGGCGTCTACGCAGAAGCCTCACCGCTGCGGCTAGCGCGCAAACAGGGCTGAAGCCAGGCAGGTTTGTCTCGCTCATGGATCAAGCCGCCGATGTGCTGCAGGCGGTTGCGTCACGCAAGCGACGCGTTGCGCTTAAACA
>JANNCG010000535.1:0-5218 GCA_031386385.1 Myxococcales bacterium | reverse complement strand
GTCAACGCCAGCGCCGCAGAGTGCACACAAGGATGTGCCAAACAGAAGGTCACACCGAAGGAGAGAGCTGAATGTCACAGACAAGCTGGGAGCGACCTATTTGCAAGTGGGACGAGGTCTGCGCAGAGATTGAGCGCTTTGACCAAGAGCGTATCGCGCAGGTCGCCAGCAACTGCATTGTTGAGTTGTCCCGACGCAAGCTGCCTCTCACGAAGGCGCAAAAAAAAGACAGCCCCAAAGACAAAGAGACCTTCATTCGTTGGCGTACTGGCGACGATCGCAACGCGGTGACAGTGGCGTTAGAAGCTCAGTTGTTCGCTGAAATGCCTGCATTTTATGCGCATCGAGGTTGGAGTGTAGGCAACGAAACTTTCGGAGGGTGTTTGTGCTGTGCTTTTCCGACGGCCATCGGGTCAGGGACGGGGGGTCAATGGGTCGTAGACGAGCTGAAGCCCATGGTTCAGTGCATCAACCTGTGGAAGCCGATCATCGAGAAGGCCGACAAACACCTGAGCGAGCACTTTGTATACAATGAGCAGTTCGATGCTCCGGTGTTTGAAAACGCAGTCCTCGCGATGATCGAAGTGATGACCGACTATGGTTGGCTCAGCGAGTCTTGGTATCGCTTTGCAGATGATGGAGTCCGTTGGCTCATCAACGCGTTGACGGGCGTTGACCCAGCCGATCCGCGACTCGCCGACATTGAGAGCAGCAACTTCAGCTTCAGCAGCTGGACCGCTCCTGCACTCGAGGCACAGGCGCCTTTCGCCACTGCGATGGGCACACTCGCCGAGACGTTGTTGAGACAAAGCAAAGCGCCCCAGAAGCGTTGAGTGGGCTCATCAGAGAGCCAATCAGTCATTGAGTATCGCATCGCATGCATGATGGCAGCGAGCACCGCGGTGCAGTCTGGGCGCCGCAGCAAGTCACTCACCATTCATCGCAAGCAGCTTCGCACTGGCGCCGTGCCGTATGTGCGTTGCAGCACAGATTATCAGCATTCATCACAGCAGGTGCAACACTTTGAAATTGCAGTTCAATGGATGCAAGCGCCTTCGCATTGAAGCAGTGCTGTATGGCGCCGCAGCACAGACAGCGGCGCACAAGCCTTCGCGCAGCGCTCAGGAAAGAAATCGGTGATTACGCAGCGTAGCCGAACAGAATCGTGCAGAGAATTGCTGCGCTATTTACGCATGAAGTGAATCGAGCGCATCGGCCCTTCATGGATCTCTTTCCTGAGCGCTGCGCGAAGGTTTTTGCGCCGCTGTCTGTGCTGCGGCGCCATACGGCACTGCGCTTTTGTTTGCACTTTCAACACACTACGCCCGCTGTGATGAATGCTGAGTGACTTGCTGGCGCGCTCTTCACTCGCAGCTTTTCACACCACGTTCGCCCGAAATACCGTGCGATCTCAACGTGGTGCACCCGCAGTGATAAATGCTGACTGGCTTGCGTGTTTGATACTCAATCAATGCATTGCTGGTTAGAGCAGCTGCAATTTATCGAGCGAATTCGATCGAGCCGCGCACGTTGGTCACGGTGCCAGTAGAGCGAAAGTGCAACGCCCGAACCGCAGCACCAATGCACTCACCCATCAACGCGATGGGCTCAACTGCGCTGCCCCAAGTGGCGCTCGTCACGGCACCATCGGCACCCACGTTGAAGCGAATTTCACCAGCGCCGGCGGCACGAGCAGAGCGACGAAGGGTCGTTGCGTAGCACTGTTGCACGGCGGGTGTCGCGGTCGTCATCAATGCCGAAATTTCAGCAGCAGCAAGGACGCCCGGAGCCGTCACGGGTGTCGGCGCAGTCACGGCGGCTGGTTGGGCTCCACGCGCGAGAGCTTGAACTCGCATTGCTTGTTCGGTGACAACATCAACCGGCGGATTCACGAAGTTGTATGCTCGACGAAGCACGGCACCGAGTGGGCCAATACCCGTGAAGTGAGCGCCACGAAGAGCGGTCTCAACACAAGTCTTTGCCTGCTCAAGCGGCCCGCCACCCTCGACCCGAACGTCCGCACGGGTCACAACGCCCGCAGAGGTGACGTTGACATCGACATTCATTCTCCCAGCCGCGCCAGCATTCTCGGCGAGAATACCGCTATAACACTGAGCTACTGCGCCATGCTGCTCGTCCAGCGAGGTGCGAATCGCCGTGGACGCTGCGTTCTCCGTTGCTGGCGGCTCTGCGGCGACAGCAGTCGCGGGAGCGCTTGCATCCCCGCCGCTCATCGCGCCACCGTCACCCGCAGTGGACGCAGTGGACGTGGCCGCCGTCGGAGCTGTGGGAGCAGCTGTCATCCCCGGAGCCGCAGTGTCCGTGCGCCGTACCGTCACTGGCGCCATGTTGAAGGACTCCGGTCCAGGTGGCATTTCGCTGAGGCTATTGGTGGGCCTCGACGCACAGTGCAAGAGTGTGGTCGTAGCGACAAGAGCAAGGAGAGATGTTTTCGAGAGCATGGGTGTGGTTCCAGTGGTGAGCTTCGGCGCGCCTGAGCGACGTAAGCTATGTGGGTGTTACCCCAAGAAGGGGTTCGTCGAAAAGTGCCGATTGCAAAGAAGATGATGTAGTGACTGAACGGGAAGAGAATGGCATTTCCACTAAACCCCGCACAACGGGCCGCGGTCGAGCATCCTGGCGGACCCTTACTGATTATTGCCGGTGCGGGATCGGGCAAAACCCGGGTCATTACGCAGCGGATTACCCGGCTGATTCAACAGGGGGTTCCCGCGCGCACGATCTTTGCCGTTACATTTACAAACAAAGCCTCCGACGAGATGGCCGAGCGCCTAGAGCAGCAAGTGGGCAGCATCGCGCGCGACGTCTGGATGAGCACGTTTCACGCGCTGGGAGCCGAGATTCTTCGGCGCGAGGCCAAGCACGTAGCAAGCGGCGATCGCTTTGTCGTCTACGACGCGGCCGACTCACTGGGCGTGGTCAAAGAGATCCTACGTGATCTGAAAATCGCTGATCGCAATTTGGATGCGGCTGCCATTTTAGCGCGCATTTCACAGGCAAAAAACTCGCTCATCAAGCCCGAGGACATGCCCAACGAGAGCGACTACGATCTGCTCGCCTCCCGCGCATACCCCCGATACATCGCGGCGATGAACCGGATGAACGCACTAGACTTCGACGACCTTATCTTGGTTCCACTGCGACTGCTCACCGAAGTCGAAGAGGTGGGCGAACGATGGCGCAACCAAGCGAGACATCTGTTGGTGGATGAATTTCAGGACACCTCCATCGGGCAATTGCTCTTTGTGAAGGCGCTGGCGGGCGCGCGAAAAGAGGTGTTTTGTGTCGGCGATGACGACCAGAGCATCTACGGTTGGCGTGGCGCTGAGGTGAAGAACATCATTGAGTTTGCGACGTACTTTCCAGGCGCAAAGACCGTGGCTCTCGAGCAAAATTATCGCTCCAGACAGCCCATTCTTGACGTCGCCAACGCGGTGATTACCCCCATCAAACGGGCCTATCCAAAGCGGCTATTCTCGGACAAAAAGCAGGGAGAAAAGCCCGTTCTCATCGAGTGTGACAACGACGAGAGCGAGGTGCAATTTGTGCTCGATACGATCAAGCTCGCTCTGCAAGACGGGGTGAAGCGATCCGATATTGCGATTCTGTACCGCTCTAACGGACTGGCCAAGCCCTTTGAAGAGGTCCTTCGACTCAATAATATTAGTTATAAGCTCATCGGCGGAACGAGCTTCTACGAGCGCCGCGAGGTCAAAGATCTCTCGGCGTACCTGAGACTCGCGGTCAACCCTTTGGACGACATCGCCTTTCGCCGAGTGGTGAACTATCCAACGCGCGGGATCGGTGACACCTCGTTTGAGCGACTCGAGCGGCACGCCAAGGCACGAGGCTTGTCACTCTTCAACGCCGCGCTTCAAGCCGATAAGGTCAAAGATCTTGAAGACCGAGCCATCAAATCGCTCACCAATTTTGCACGCATCGTGAAGTCCGCTGGCGAGAAGGTCGAGAAGGGCGAAGGGCTGACGCCGGTCGCAAAGTATGTCGCGACAGAGATTGGGCTCTATGCGGACATCGTCGCGGCAGGGCCGACACCGAAGGTTGCGACCAAGCGTTGGGGCAACATTGAGGATCTGTTTCGATCGCTTGAGCGCACACCTTGCGCAAATGCCAAAGAGGCTCGATCGATCCTCGCGCGGTTGGCGCTGAGGTTTAGCGAAGAGGACGAGAAAGAGCAGGATCAGATGATTCTCTCGAGCCTTCATGGCTCGAAAGGGCTTGAGTTTTCGCTGGTATTTCTCATCGGATGCGACGACGGGATCATCCCTCACGGGCGTGTCGACAACCCGAAAGCCACGGACATCGTCGGAACGCTTGATCCGTCTGAAGAGCGCCGACTCTTCTACGTGGGTGTCACGAGGGCAAAAGATCGCTTGTACATGCTTCGCACGAAAATGCGCTTGTATCGTGGGACCACCAGGGTGATGGCGGCGTCGCGGTTTTTTCGTGATGTTCCAGAGGATTTGATCGAGCGTCGTGCGTACTCGGGCCGGCCCGTGCTCGCCACTTCGGACCTCGCTGCCAAAGCAAGAGCCACCCGTGAGCTATTGGCCAAACTCAAAGCAGGGACGCCCCCTGCCCGGTAGAAAGTGCGGTCTCACGGAGCTGTGAACACAAGCCCCCTCGAGCGCGAACGCGAACCTCAGCCAGTGGCAAGCACTGACGCAGCTCCCAGCAGCCCAAATTCTGCCGCTGTGTGGGCTTTTTTGGCGCTCGGCTGCTGTTTGTTTCTTGAGCTCGTGTGGAAGCTTGTGCGTGGACTCAACCAGGGATTTGTCCTCAGCGAGGGACATCACTGGCGTCAGGCATTTAACTTTGGAGTGATACTCAATTTTGCCTCTGGCAGAGCGGAGTGGCTGGTCCCGAGGATGTTGGCGATCCTCCCGCACAGCTCAGGAAAAACCAATATTGTCGCGATGGAGGCGCCGCTGTATCACTGGATTCTCGCGCTCCCGACGCGTTGGGCTCACGAAGCCGTGTGGCCTGCTCGCCTGTTCGCGTTGCTTTCACTGTTGCTCTTCGTCGGCGTGCTGATCCGCATTGTCAAAGCTTCGGGGTTCACCAAGCAGACGAACTCGCTGACCGTCGCGACGGTCTTGTTTGTTGTCGCGCTTTCGCCCATGGTTGCGATTGAGTTTCGGCAGGTGCAGTCCGAAGCCCCCATGGTCGCGCTGGCGTC
>JANNCG010000316.1:0-4206 GCA_031386385.1 Myxococcales bacterium | reverse complement strand
ATCCGACTCGGTGATGCAACGTGAAATCGCCGCGGTACGAGAACTGTCCGCCAGAGGGAGGGGAAGGATTTAGCGCAGCATCTGGCCGACGGGACGCGGAGGTCTTGTCCTCAGCGCGAGGCGTACCTCGTTCAGATACATCGCTAAAATCTCTCCCTACCTCTGGTGGCCGGTCCTAGTACGCCATCACCTGAGCGAGCTTATCGAGCGACACTTCGCCGTTTGCAACGCAGTCTTTGATGAGCATTTGGCCAATCGATTTGCGCGCACGCACAAACTCGGCGATGGGCTCAACGTACTGCCGCTCATCGTTTCCGTTGCTGTCTTTCAGCCCTCTGCGTGCCAGTCCCGCCATGGCGTGCTCAATGATCACATCTGCGAGGTCGCCGATGGGCTCTTTGCCGACGTGGCTCAAGAGAGCTTGCGTCGGGATTTGCTCACGAGCTGTTTGATACGCGTCGTGGCCCAAGTGAAACAGTCGCGCGTGAACAGCGTCAAGGGCCTGGGGGTCATACAGCACACCCGCGAAGATCGCTGGGAGGGCGTTGCCGTACCGCGAGGGCACACAATCTGCGCTGCGCACCTCGAGCGTCCGCTTGATACGAACCTCTGGAAAAAGCGTATTCAAATGCGTCTCCCAGTCTGCCTGCGTGGCGTGGTGGCCTTCAAACCCTTCGCGCAAAAAATCGCCAAAAGTAACGCTCGTCGCGTCGGTGATTGTGTCGCCCCGACGGACACCAAACATACGGGCCTTGAGCGCCCACTGAACATAATCTCCGAGCGATGCTTGCGCGCTCCACATGGGCGGTACTAGCCCTCCGCGTGAGTTGTCTACATCGAGCCACACGTTGGCACGGTAGCTGGCAAATTGTGTGGGTTTTCGCTCAACAAAAGGGCTGTTTGCGAACATGGCTTGCACCACCGGGGCCATGGCGAGGGCGCACTGCAGCTTTTTGACCGCGTCTTGCTCAGAGCTGAAATCGAAGTTGGCCTGCACCGTGGCGGTGCGTCGCATCATGAGCAGACCGCGCGTGCCCGCCGTCGGCAAGTACTTCTTCATGATCGGGTAGCGCAATTTCGGAACCCAATCGAGATCCTCTTCGCCCGCCGTTGGATGAAACCCCATCCCGATCCAGCGCACGTTTTTTGCGCTCTCACAGCTCGCGATGAGCTTCTTGTGGGCGACGACTTCATTCGCAACTTCATGCACGCTCTTAAACGGCGCGCCAGAGAGCTCAAACTGACTCCCGGGCTCGAGCGTAATGGACGCCCCATCCTTTTCGACACCGATCAATGGCGAGTCCGACGTCTCGCGATAGGGCTTCCAGCCATGCTTTTCTGACAACTCTTGCAAAATCGCCTGCACATCAACGAAGTGTAGGGGAGTCCCGTCTGGCTTGACCCCAAACTTCTCTGCCTCGAGCCCGATGAGTGTGTGGTTCTTCGCAAACGTGTGCGCAAACGGCGCAAAAAGATCTTCTTCGCGTGCTATCGCCGCGTTCTGCTCGAGAGTATCTACCATTGAGATCGGGAAGGTAGCGCGTTGGCGTTCAGAATGGGGGTCTCTTTACAATTCTTCTTTTTGTCTCGCGTGCGGTACTCTCGCGGCCAAACTTTATGGCCAGTCGAATAGAAGCAGGAATCACCATTGAAGGCAGCATTCGTGGTGAAGGCGAACTTGAGGTCGCCGGACGTCTCCGCGGCGCGCTTACACTCTTGGGCAAACTGATCATTGCACCGGGTGGAATCGTCGAAGCTGACGTCGAGGCCACCGACATCGAAGTCGCCGGTCTTCTCGCTGGCAGCGCGACGGCTCACAACTCAGTACAGGTGATCGCGGGTGGACGCGTTGAAGCGCGGGTGAAGGCTCCTCGGTTGCTCGTCGACGATGGCGCGCTCTTTCGCGGCGAGCTGATGGCGCAAGGCGCTGCGGGCACATCGGTGGGGCTTTTGCCTGCTCCCGCTGCTCGTCCAGCGGCGCTCACAGCCCCTCCCATAGCACCGTCCGCAACACCTGCTGCAGCCCCGGTCCAAGTGGCTCCGACTGCTCCGGTGCGCGCCCCTGCGTCGATTGCGCCTGCTCCCATCGCTCCCATTGGTCCGGCCGCAGCGGCCAGTCACTCACGGCGGACACCTGCTGCAGCACCACCAGCACCACCAGCACCACCACCGGCGCGTTCGCCGCTAGCTCCTGCACGCAACAACAACCCTCCGGCGAATGTTGCGCCGAGACGCTCGATCGCGTTGGCGATTCCGCCGTCACCGGTTCCGGTATTTGTTGCGGTTCCGGCGCCGATTGAGCCGATGGCGGTGGCAACTGCCAGTGTGGCAACAACGCCACCTCCACCCCCACATCGAGGGACACAGAGCCCGTCAACCATCGGTCGCGCACCGTCCACAATGGGACCGAAAAACGGAGTCCCCACGATGCCCGGACTGCCCCGCGGACGGACCAAAATCCGCGCGCGTGGTGTGGGCGGAGATGGCCTGTGAGCGTGGGTCGCGAGCGGCTCTTAGAGAAGCTTCGTCGCGAGGCATATCGCGAAGGTACGTTCACACTTGCGTCGGGAAAAACCAGCGATTTCTTCATCGACTGCAAACGTGTGATGCTCACCGCCGAGGGTCACTTGCTCGCCGGGACGGCCCTCTTTGAAGAGCTGCTGAAAGTACAGTCGGACGACAATCCCGTGGGAGGCGTCGCTGGGGTTGCGCTCGGGGGCTGTCCTCTTGCGTCCGCCGTCTCTATGTACTCGCAGTTGCAAAACAAACCGATGGATGCGTTGTATGTTCGCAAAGAAGCCAAAGACCATGGGACCAAATCCCTGATCGAGGGTCCTGTGCCCACGGGCTCACGCGTTGTGCTGCTCGAAGACGTCATGACCACCGGGGGAAGCTCGAAGCTCGCGATCGATCACCTCCGCGCAGCGGGCTATCGTGTAGATGTTATTCTCGCACTCGTGGACCGAGCCGAAGGTGCCATCGAAAATCTCAGAGCCCACGGGATCAGTGCCCGCGCGTTGTTTAAGCGGGAGGACTTTGTCCGTTGACGGAGTGCTCACAGTCGCACAACACCCGTAGAGGCACCTATACTCTATCAGCGATTTTGCTGACAACCAGCGCGTGCTTCTCGCCCCCTGCGGTGCTCTTGCGTGACCCCACGCGGGTCGTGACGGGCGGTGAGTACGACGAGGTGTTGGATCGGTGGACTCGTGAGCGAGAGATCATTGACGTCCGTGGTGGCTTTGAGTCCCGGCTAGATGTGACCGCGACGTACTTCTCTAAAGAGTTTCGTCGTGCGTATGTGGCGCGCTATAGCGATGAGGGCTCGACAAGCACCGCCGATCGCGAGCGAATGCTGGCGAGCTCACTGAGCACTGCCGAGAGCGAGCACGAGTTTTTTGTCGCGTTTGCACCACAGTACAACCGCTGGGGCGAGATCGATCGCAGCTCAACCGTCTGGCGTGTGCGCTTAGTGGACGACGCAGGGGTCGAGCACGCTCCTTTGCGCTTTGAGCGCCATCGGACCGCCACGGGGCTCGACCGCGCGATGTTTTATTATTGGAGCCCCTGGCGATTGGTGTATCACCTGCATTTTGCCACTGAAAATGAAGATCACACGCCCTTGATTCGTCCCGGGGCTCGGCACTTTATTCTTCGACTCGCTGGCCCCTACGGCACCGCAGACCTTCGCTGGGATCTTCGGCGCGAATAGGGTGTGGTTGAGCAAGTGAGCCAAGAGAGCACCGTTGAATTTGTCTCGGTGACACGTCGTTTTCGGGATGGGGCTCGGGGCGAGGTCCTGGCCCTGCAAGACTGTTCGTTGAAGCTTTCGCCCGGCGAGTGCGCGACCGTTGAGGGCCCCAGCGGCAGCGGAAAAAGCACGCTCCTCGCGCTGGCCTGCGGGCTATTGCTTCCGACAGAGGGCGAGTTGAAGTTTTTAGGCGAGGATTTTAGTCGCACCAAAGAGTCTTTTCGTGCGCAAAATCGCAGAGAACACATGGGTGTCGTGCTGCAAGAGCTTGCCTTGATTGCGAGTATGCGTGTGGACGAAAACGTCCTTCTCGCGAGCGCTCTCAATAAGCCAACGGTGGCGATTCGCGAGCGGATGCAAAAGGTTCTTACGCAGTTTGCGATTGAGTCCCTTGAGACCGCCGCGATCAGAACTCTCTCCGGCGGCGAGCGACAGCGGGTGGCCCTCGCGCGAGC
>JANNCG010000314.1:0-4940 GCA_031386385.1 Myxococcales bacterium | reverse complement strand
CCGCCGTTTGCGAGTGCGCCGATCTGCACCACATGTTTGGCGGGCAACAACAACCCAGCCGCGCCCGAGACGCAGGAATGTGGGACTGCGAGTGCGGACTTTCCAGAGACGGTGCAGTTTGAGCGGGACGTCCCCAATCCGGCTGATCGTAGGTACTGTGGCGCGGCGAGCGCGCTATCCGGTACCGAACAAATCGGGACGTCATTGGATTTTGCTCTCGCGACCGCGAGGCTCCCACTCCCGGTCGGCACGCCACTTTGTTGTCCGAGAATTAGCGCTGACAATCGTGTGATCAATCGCATGTGCGTGAACGATCGGGTGTCGAACAACCAGCAGAGCCTTCAGTTTAGATGCTGCAGGGTGCAGTCTTCGGCGTGCACCGACAACGCGCAATGCTGTGGTCAGTCGCTTAGAACCAACCAAGCGGGGTGCCCTGCACTCCAGGTGGTCCAAGGTACGTGTTGTGGAGATCCGAATCTCAATCCTGTGCAGGCCGCGCTCTGTGAGCAGGCGCTTACCGATGGGGACCGCCCCGTTCCGTTTCAAAACTTCTCGTGCCTTGATGCTCGGTGCGGCAAGAACGGAGAGCCATGCTGCCATGTCGGTCCCGAACTGCTTGGCGGCAATTTGTGTAGCGTAGGGACCAGGTGTGTCGGCTCGCGACCGAGTGATGTGTGTCGCACGTGTGGAGGGGAGCAGCAGCCGTGCTGTGTTGAAAACACTTGTCCCAACGCCGCGCCAGGGACTCGTTTGCAATGCAATTTGGCCCCGGGCAATCCGCTCTGCGTCCCGTGCGGTGGAGTTGGTCAACCATGTTGTGTGGGAGCGGCTGCGCCCGCGTGCGGTGCGGGTGCGGTGTGCGTCACGAGCAACAACGACGCTCGAACGTGTCAACCGTGCGGACAAACGGGGCAGCGATGCTGCGACGGCAACGTGTGTTCTGCTGGCATTTCGTGTTTGCCCAGCGTCGGCGGGGATCCACGTATCTGTGCTCCGCCTACGTGCGCGAATGGCGCAGCGTGTCCGGCTAACACAGTGTGTGTTGGCGAACAGTGCCTTCCGTGTGGCACCAACGCGATTCGGTGCTGCGCTGGAAGCGCCTGCGCCGGCGAAGCTTTCTTGCGCTGTGATGGTGCAAACACTTGCCAGCCGTGCGGAATACAAAATCAGCGATGTTGCAGTTCGGATCCTGCGTGACGAACCACGACGGACACGGTGCGTAAACGACGCCGATTTTCCGACTTGCAGACCCAGCGGACCTACGGAGGGTGCTCAATGTTGTGTCGGTCCAGGCGGTAGCAATATTTGTACGAATCCCGCGCTCTACTGCAGCAGCGTGGACCGGCGTTGCAGACGTTGCGGGACTCCGGGCGCAGCCTGCTGTCCTGGTAATTCTCCCTGTGAAACTGGTTTAACTTGTGATCCCGCCACCGGCCAATGCATCGCGGGGTAATCAGATGAATCTTATCAATTCCATCGCGTGTAGTGTTCGTTGGTGGACCGTCATGGCGTTAGGCTGTGGAGGTTGCGGGGTATCGCTTGGACCGGATGTGTCGACGAGCGACTCTGTTTTGGTTCTGGAAGATCAGGCGTTAATTGACGCTACGCCGCAGGATCGCGACGCCGATTCGTCTGCCGACGTGAATGACGTAGAGGGTCCTGATGCTGACTCGGTCACCGCGATTCCGATGCAACTGTCCTTGGTAAACTACGGACCAGTCCTCTTCGCACGTTATCCAGACGGGTTGCGCTGGGTTGGACAGGCGGAGTTCTTCGGACCGATGACTGGATCGCGGTCCAGACCGTTTCCGGGCTGTGTCATCAATCGGGTAAGAAATCGTGCGCCAATGCTCAATCCGCAGAACGCGCAGATTACGGTGAACGGGAGAAGTCATTCGCTCATCGGCGGGTCTATCGGATGGGCCTACAGTGAGCTCAGTGGTGTTCCGCTAACGTCGGGCACTCGCGCGACGTTTGCCGTCCGTGGCGGCAATGTGGGTACTATTGATGCCGAAGTGACCGTTCCTACCGCGCCAACGATGACCTCACCGGTCGGAGTCGGCATGGTGAACACAGTTTCGTATCGACCACAGGAATCTCTCATCGTTCGATGGACTCCCGAGGATACCGGTGAAGTTGTGCTTCGACTCCGAGCACCAGTCGTCGACGATCAAGTCGAGTTGCGTTGTTTCGTTTCTCGAGCGGTGGGCTCATTCGAGATCACTCCCGCCCATTGGCACACACTCGGGGACAACGTCGAAATTGACTTCACGTTTTCGGGTGTCATCAGACAGGTGTTAAACGGCGTCGAAGTTGAAGGTCGAACAAACAACGACAAGGTGCGATTTCGTCGAGAACCTTGACGGTGATCAACCCCGTTTGGACGGTGATCAACCCCGCCTGAGCAAACGTGCGCAGCCGTTCGCGTCCGGAGTCATGCCTTGCTTTGAGCGATCCCGCGTCCGTGGCTGTCACCCGAGGTATTGGGTGGGTGTGACCTCGGAGAGGCGATGTTTGTAGCACTCGTTGCAAAGCCGACAGGGCTGTGCTGAACTGCGTCTCATGACGACTGCTGCGCAGAAACCAACGGATCGATTGGAGATCGTCTATCGGGACACGGATCATATGGCGGAGAACGCGCTTCAACGGCTGATGTCGATTTATTTGCTGTTGTTGATCAAGCGATTTTTGCGAGAGGTGACTGAGGGCTCGCTGGCAAAGTCCAAAGGCTATAAAGCGCTTCGCGCGCAAGGGCCGCTGTTTTCGTGCGCGGATCAGTTTTGGTATTGGAGTAAAGGCGAAACGCACAAGTGTTTAGCGCCCGATGTGTATGTGTTGCCAAAAACTGATCCGACGGTAGCTCCGTCCTGTTGGCGGCTGTGGGAGTTGGCGTGCGCGCCGTTGTTCGCGCTGGAAATTGTCAGCTCCGACGTGGACAAAGACTACGATGAGACTCCGGCTTCGTATGCGCAAACGGGTGTTAGCGAGCTGGTCATATTTGATCCAGAAGCGCCTAGGATGGCCGCTGTCAGCGGAGCCAAAAACGAACGTGTACGAGTGCGTTGGCAGATCTGGCGCCGAGGCCCCAAAGGGCAATGGAAGCGTGAGGTAGAGAGCAACGATGATCGCGTGCAGAGTCAATCGCTCTGTTGTTGGCTACGACTGGTGGGCAAGGGAGACGCCCGATTGCTGCGTCTCGGGATGGGTCCCAACGGTGATGATTTATTTTTGAGCAGCGACGAGCGCGAGATTTTCGAGCGAAGCGAGAAAGAACGTGAGCGCAGCGAGAAAGAGCATGAGCGAAGCGAGAAAGAACGTGAGCGAAACGAGAAAGAAGCTGAGCGCCAAGCGCGTGAGCGCGCAGAGGAGCGAATTCGGACGCTCGAAGAAGAGCTGGCCAAGGCAACACTAAAGCGACGCTCGTGAACAAAGTCAACGCGGTCAAACACCCGAGCGCGCGGGCACGCCGAGCATGGACCGGCGCATCTTCAACGTCGGTGCCGCTCGGTGGACGATCAGCCGTGGTCCGCGAGTTGCGGCAACGCCTACCGCAACCCCTCAACCCAAGCAAATCGCTCGATCAACACGCTGATCTCTGCCAGCTGCGCGTCGTCTTGAAGGGCCCGTGCGCGCTGCATGGTGCGGCGTGCCTCGGCCAGAGCTGCGAGCCTTCGATCGCCCACCAATCCGCCGGTCTTGAGCATCTCAGCGTAGGCCACAATGGCCTCACCGCGCCGAAGCGCTGCCTCTGGTGCGCTCAACAACGCGCCCATTGTGGTGGCGCTTGCTACCTCGCGTGGGGCTCGTGTACGCGCGTCTTCAAACGTCGCTCGCATCGAGACAACATCGTTGTTGTTAAGAACATTGGGTCCGCACGCGCGTAGCACTTGTTGAAACACCATCGCGTCGTTGGGCGCGAGGTGTTGCGGGTCCACAAAGCGGGGGTTTCCGCTCACGGCCTCGGCGCTGCTGGCGAAGATCTTCATGTACCAAGGAAGCACCAGCTCCAGTCGCACCGATCGTGCCGCGATCTCGATATTCTCGACAAAACGCGGACCAAACATCACGCCAGCCTCTTCAACGGTGTCGATAAAAATGTACGCCCCGCGGCCCGCATCGGTCACTACATCCATCACGGTGTCGCTGATCCCATCGCCTACACCGACACCCACCAGATAGATCTCTTCGCCCTCGGCGCGGTGAGCCGCGGCTCCGATCACAGCACTGTTAAGCTCGCCCACGTTGGCTTCTCCGTCGCTGATGAGAATCACTCGATTGAGTCGGCCTTCGCCGAAGTTTGCACGAGCGAGCGCGTAGCCGGCGGTGAGGCCGCTGTTCAGATCCGTGTTTCCGCCGACGAATAAATTGTTGGCAACTGCTACGACCGCGGGATCATTCGCGCCCGTCACTAGGTGTCCCGACAGGACAACGGTGTTGAGGGTGTTCCATGTGGAGGCTGAGACAACGTCTCCGGGACGAAGACGAGCGGCGATCGTGCGGATGACGGCCTGCGCGCGCTCAAGACGAAAGTCTGCCGCCATCGACGCCGACGTGTCGATCACAAAGGTCAAGCTCATGGGCCGAACCTGAGCGACAGTTTGTGCCTCTGACTGAATCGCGGCTTGCATGCTCCAATCGGTTGGGCTCGCGCCTGGTCGCATCGCCGCATGCACGCGAACCGATCCACGATCGGCGGGCGCAAATATAGGGTTGTAGTAGTTCATAAACTCGTGCGTACGCACCAAACGCGGCTGCATTCGGTATCCCGAGCGAAGCATCCTGCGCGCGATGGTGGGGGAGGCCACCGAGTTTGAGTCGTCCGCAGAGAGGTACATCGTGACGGGCGTGCGATCGAGAATCATGGGGCAAAAATCAGCCACATCCGGCGCGTTGAGCACGTCGCTTCCCGAGTCATTGGCGCCCCGTGCGCCGTCCGCAAA
>JANNCG010000483.1:0-6996 GCA_031386385.1 Myxococcales bacterium | reverse complement strand
AGTCCCCTGAAAAATTCACGACTCCGCTGGTCGCTGTTGAGCTTAACTCTTCTGGCGACCGTGACTACTTGCGGGCCACGGACGCAACCACGCACGCAGGTCCGCGCGCCGCAGCACGCGGGCTCAGTCGCCGACAGCGGGCCGCGCGATCGTCCACAACTGTCCTCTGAATTTGCACGTGGATTCTCTTACGCACACGACTGGTCCGCCCTCGGGGTGATGGGCTATGGCTCAAACGCAGACCGCACGCAGCTCAGCCGTCTGTCGACACTCGGGGCCACTTGGATCAGCGTTATGCCGTTTGCATACGTCCCGACAACGACCCCGCCGACCATTATCGCCAGCTATGTGCGCCGAGGGACTGAGTCCGACGACGCGATGCAGACAACGATTCAATCAGCACACCAACGGGCGATGAAGGTTTTGTTGAAGCCGCACTTGTGGGTTCCGCGCAGCTGGCCGGGGGCGTTGGGTGGGACGGATGCAGAGGTGCTTGAGTGGACCGAGCAGTGGCGCACGGTGGTTTTGCACTACGCCGACTTTGCCGAGCGCACGCACGCGGACGCATACTGTATCGCGACGGAGATGGACGGGATCGCGACTCGCGCCCCGAGCCAGTGGCGCGCGCTCATCGCGCAGGTTCGTGCTCGCTACCATGGGCGCGTTGCGTACTGCGGCAACTGGAACAGCGTGCAAAACATCCCGTTTTTAGACGCTCTCGACGTCATTGGTGTCCAAGACTACGCCCCCCGAACCGATCGCGCTGGGGCGCCCACCCTGTCTGCGCGCGACCTCGCAGCGCGCACCTCAAGCATCATGCGCGGGTACGCTGAGCTCGGCGAGCGCTTACACAAACCCGTGTGGCTCACTGAGTCCGGCTTTCGCTGTGACGCCGATGCGCTCGTTGAGCCGTGGCGCTACAGTGACCGCAATCTCACCGCCTGCGACTGCGATCTGCAGAGCACCGCGTACGACACCACATTGCAATCCATTAGCGAATATCCAGCCATTCAAGGTATTTTTGTGTGGAAGTGGTTCACCTCTGGGGGGCTCGAAGAAGAGGGGCGTTGTGGCTTTGCCGTGCACCATGAGCCGACCCTTTCGACCTTTCGTCGCTGGTTTGGGCGGTAAGTCCAGCGTACACTACAAAACATCATGATTCATCGGGTACTGACCGTCACCGCCAACGCGTTTGATCGCGCCATGGTCTCTTCAATCGGCGCGCGCAACCGACGCAGGCGGGGTGAAATCGCCTCGGTGCCACTCGACGAGAAGCTGAAATCAATCAGTGAAATTGCTGAGTATTATCGCCCATACGAGAGAGATTTTTTTGCAACTGGCGAGACGGAGGCCGAGGTGCAAGAGCAGCCCATTGGTGACTGGATCAAGCACATCAAGCGCGTCAATCTTCGGTGGCAGTCACAAGCGAAGGTGTTGATGCCACGGCTACGCGAAGCCTACGAGGGCGACACGTACAACGCTCAGATGCACGCCCGATGGTACGGATCGATTGGCTCAGGACGACCCGTGGCGATCTTGGTGCACGGCTACCTTGGGGGAGATTTTGGCTGGGAGCAACGGTTTTGGCCTGTAGAAATGCTGTACTCATGGGGATTTGACGTCGCCATGGTGGCGCTGCCATTTCATGGACTTCGCAAAGATCCAACCCGGGACGCTGGGCCAAAGTTTCCCGCGGTGGACCCCGCCTGGAACATTGAGGCCTTTCGCCAAGCCATCATTGACCTTCGAAGTTTGGTCGCGTTTGCACACCGCAAAGGACACCGAGATGTGGGCGCGTTTGGGATGAGCCTCGGGGGGTACACCTCAAGTTTGCTCGCGACTGCAGAGCCCAGTTTAGCGTTTTGTGTGCCGATGATTCCGCTGGCGTCCATTCCGGATTTTGTGCGGGATCACGGGAGATTTCCAGGCGATCAGGCGGATGTTCCGACGCTTCACGCAGCGCTCGAAGCGTGTATGTCGGTGGTTGCGCCCACGGTGCGACCGCTCGCGATTGCCCCAGAGCGGATGACCATCCTCGCTGCGAAGGGCGATGGGATCACGCACCCCGCACAGGCCGCGCGTCTTGCAGAACACTTCGGCGTTGAGATGATCTCGTTTCCGGGTGGGCATCTTTTGCAGTTTGGTCGCGAGCGAGCCCTCCAACGAGTGCGTGAGAAGCTGATCGCTCAAAAAATACTCGCATAGACCCTAAACCCCTTCGCGCATCTCGGTCTGCAGCCCGTCAGGACCGATGTGGATAAATGCGCACTAGCAACCCGCGCGCCCTTCGGTGTACTTCACTGCCATGTTTCGCGGTCGAGTTAAACACATTCACTTCGTAGGGATCGGTGGCATCGGAATGTCCGGGATCGCCGAAGTCCTGCTCTCTTTGAACTACACCGTCTCGGGCAGCGACGCCAAAGCCGGCGAGTCCACCCGGCGTTTAGAGTCCCTCGGCGCCAAGTGCTTTGTGGGACACCAGCCAAGCAACATCACCGAGGCGGATGTGGTGGTGTACTCCTCAGCAGTGACCAAAGAAAACCCCGAGCTCATCGCGGCCCGCGAGCGCGGAATCCCAGTGATTCGACGTGCTGAAATGCTCGCAGAGCTGATGCGATTAAAAAATGGGATCGCCATCGCGGGCTCGCACGGCAAGACCACAACGACGTCACTGGTGGCGACGGTACTGCAGCACGCCGGGCTCGATCCGACGGTGGTCATCGGCGGCAAGCTCAACGCCCTGGGCACCAACGCCCGCGCAGGATCCGGAGATCTCCTGGTCGCCGAGGCCGACGAGAGTGACGGTTCGTTTTTGAAGCTCAGCCCCATCGTGGCCGTGATCACCAACATCGATCCCG
Organism: Myxococcales bacterium; assembly: GCA_031386385.1. GTDB lineage: Bacteria > Myxococcota_A > Polyangia > Polyangiales > JANNCG01. The sequence goes on along the minus strand of JANNCG010000483.1, from coordinate 4,138 downwards.
AGCACCTGGACCACTATCACACACACGAGAAGATCAAAGACGCGTTTGTGGATTTTGCCGAGCGGGTTCCGTTTTATGGGCTGGCGATTTTGTGTCTCGACCACCCGCACGTGCAAGAGATCATCCCTCGCATTGACCGCCGGATGGTGACCTACGGGACTAGCGCCCAGGCGGACTATCGCGCCGATCATATATTGCTCAAGGGCCCCCTGACAGAGTTTGATCTGATCCGACGGGGTGAGAATATGGGCAGATTTACGGTCAAACTCACGGGCCGGCACAACGTGTTGAATACCCTCGCGGTGATCGCCGTGGCCGATGAGCTTGAGGTTTCGCTAGAGCTTACGCGCGAGGCGCTCGCTTCGTTTGCGGGTGTTCAGCGCCGCTTCACCATTGTGGATGAGGTCAACGGGATTACGCTGGTGGACGACTATGGGCATCACCCCGCGGAGATTGAGGCGACGCTTGAAGCGGCGTACGAAGGCTTTGGTCGGCGGTTAATCGTGGCGTTTCAGCCGCACAGATACACACGGACAAGAGATCTGTTTGAGCACTTCACGCGCTCGTTTAACCGCGCCGACGTGCTTGTTGTGACCGATGTGTATGCTGCGGGTGAGACACCCATCCCAGAGGCGAGCGGTCAGCGCTTGGCCGAGGCGATACGGCTTCACGGACATCGCAACGTGGTGTTTGAGAAGGACAAGACGAAGCTCCCTGAGCTGCTGCAGCGTCTTGCTCGGCCCGGCGATATGGTGATCGCCCTGGGTGCGGGAGATATCAATCAGTCAGTGAAATCACTGGCTGAACGGCTGCGCGCGGCGAAATAAAGCGGGGCGTTGGTTCAACGCACGCGGAGCTCGGATGCAACTGCGACGAAAAAAAATGAATTCGTAGCAACCTCGCGGAAGGGATTTGGATACAGCCGCGCCGCCCGACACAGCGAGTCCACAGTGAGTGGACTCTTCGGGCTCAGGCAGGAGAGCTAACACCATGAGCATCGAGATTTCTTCTTCGTCCAACGTCGTCCCATTTCAAGCTTCCTCAGCGACCAAGGCTTCCGAGTACGAGTTTAACGAGTACGAAAATGGGCTCGTCGACCAACTCTCGGGTCGCATGAGCAAGCTCGGAAAGCTCTGGATCGCCCTCGTAGTCATTCAAGTGATCGCAGGATTGTACGTCGCTCGCAACTCGCCTGCCGCACTCTTTAGCGCGGTGATTCCCGCACTGTTCACCGCCTCCTTCGCGGCGTCTCTGTTGCGCGCTTCACGGTCCTTCAAGTTGATCACTCAGACATCAGGCTCAGACATCGCACACTTGATCAACGGAATGGGATCCCTCTCAACACTGTACGGTAGCCAAGTCCTCTATGTTGGATTCACGCTTGTCGCTAGCATCGCAGGCACCATCATCCTGATCGCGCTGGGTTAATTGAGGGGTTGGTTGCTGGGGGACTGGGCAAGCGCGTTGCGATCAGCAATAGAGTGCGCTTGAGTTCTGCAATGACCAGCGCCGCTAAAAAGACACCCGCGCCGGCTGAGCTCACTGAGATTGAGTATCCGGACACGGACGACAACATGGGAGAGGATGCCTTACACGGGATGATCACTGAGCTGCTGCGTCCCTTGCTGCAGCTCTTTTTGACGGAGCGTGCTCAGCGTGCAGCTGGGGACACAGCAGAGCCGGTCTATGTGGGCTCGGACCAGTTTTTATACTGCGTTGAGCGCAACCCGAAGAAGCGAATCGCGCCGGATATCTACGTGATTCCGGGCGTGAGTGCAGAGAGCGAGCCGTACTCGTGGTTTTTGTGGGAACTTAAGAAACCCACGTCTTTTGCCTTAGAAATCGTCGGTCGCAACGTCGAGAAAGACTACAAATCGAGTCCTGCGATTTATGCGAGCACTGGCGTGCAAGAGCTGCTGGTCTTCGATCCCGAAGCGTTAGAGCCACGAACTTCGCCGAGAGCGAGAGTGCGCTTTCGCTGGCAAGTGTGGCGAACGATCGCGGGTCACGGGTGGAAATGCGTCGAGGCAAGCAACGAAGATCGGGTGTACTCGCGGTCGCTGCAGTGCTGGTTTCGGCTCGTCCTCGTCAATGACAAGCAACGTATCCGGGTAGCGATAGGTCCCACAGGAGACGAGCTGGTCCCGAACGAACTTGAGCGTGAGCAAGAAGCAAAACTCCGTGCAGACGCTGAAAAACAAGCGCTCGAAGAAAAGTATCACGCGCTTGAGTTGGCCTTCGCTGAGCTAAAAAGTCGCGTGCCAGAGTGAGCGAAATCGATCTCTCGTTGGCAAGAGACTGAATCCCGCCGGCGAGCGATCAATCTCGCACATGCTACGCCTTCATACCCATCAGCTTCGCGTACTGATGCACCGTCACAGCCCCCTGCGCAGGTTGCGTGACGCTTGCGATCAGCGCTCGGGCGACATCCTTGCCCTCAATCGCGTGGTATTTTGCTAATGGACCGCGCATAAGCATGCCCAGTGGTCGCATGAGTACGGTGGAGACCACTTCACCCACGCGGCTCTCTTCGCGAGCACCGAGCAAGAGCGAAGGTTGCATGATCTCAACACTCGCGAACCCCATTTTGCCGAGCTCTCGCTCAAGCTCTCCCTTGGTGCGAAGATAAAACGACGACGATGTCGCGTCTGCACCGACCGAGCTCACCAACGCAAAGCGCACCTTCGCAGCACTCGCACGCAGCGCGTTGGCCACACGCATGGGGTACTCGTAGTCCACGCGAGTGAAAGCTTCGCGGCTCCCGGCCTGCTTGATGGTTGTGCCCATGCAGCAAAACACCACGTCAATCGCGTCGGATGTGAGTCGGGCGTACGTCTCATCCCCGTCAAAATCCGTCTTGCGCCACGTGACCCGATCGTCCGAGACGCCATCTTTGCGAGCGAGGACCAAGACCTTCTCAAACCGCGTGTCGGTGCGCAGTTGTGCGAGGGTTTCTTTTCCGATCAAACCAGTAGCGCCGAGCAAGAGTGCTTTCATCGCGCCGTCTTACTACAATCTATATATTATCTCAACCGAAACAAAAGGTGCTTGGCGCAGCCTCCCCGCGCTCAAAAATCACGTTGCGAACGTACCACTCCCAAAACGCGTTGAGCTCGGGACCCACTTGCGTCGATTGCACATAGTTAAGCTCATCCGCCATGCAGGCCGCGCACGCTTTCACAGTGATCGTGACACCGCACTCTAAACGCCCAGGTCCATGAGGAAGCCCCGAACGATCGGTCCCCTGCCAGATCGCAAACAGCTCGGCCACACGATCAAGCGGTATCCGTGGCAGTGCCCTCGCTCGCATGACATCAAGCGCGTCGGCCCGCAGCCCGTTTTGTGTCATCCACACGTACACAGAGCCATCGCCTCGGACCGCTATTGCGGGTCCTGTGCCCGCGACACCGCCCTGCTCTTGAATGAGCACAATGGCAGTTGGGTCTGGCCGAAAGCTCGAGTCACTCACCACCACATCCGCTGAGGTCGGAAAAACATCCCTCGGCACCACCCTGTCAACCACAGGACCACCGTCCACACATGGCCTCGGAAACACCTCGATTCGACCCCAGCGACCACCCGAGCACCGCCACACGTTGCAAAACTCACAGGGGTTTGAGCACGGCCCGCCGCACTGCTGCCCCTCCGGCGCACACGGCTGACCTTCTTGAATGTTCACGCACGCCGGTGGGACATTGGTGTCATTCATCATTGCGGTCCCGTCCAGGGGGCGACTCGCATCCATCCCTGAATCAACAGGTCCAACTGTCCCTCCGCAGCCCGTGACGATACTCAAAGCGAGGAGAACAACGGCACAGAGTGACTCAATACGTTTCATAGAATACAGATTACGCAATATTGGGGCCGAAGTCGCAGTAAGCTGCAAAGCGCGATGATCAACCTACGAGATCCCAACACCTGGCGCACGCTCTCTGGGCGAGCGCTTGACCAGCAGCTCGCAGAGGGCCACGCAATTGAGCGAGAGGCCATCAAGGGCTGGGTGTACCGAGGGATCGCGCTTGGCCTGCCCCGCTTCGTTGAAGCGATGACATGGATTAACTTCGCCAAGACCTTCACCCACGAAGACACCGGGTGGAACATCCGATGCGAGCAGCACCCCTTGGAGCAACCATCGGTG
>JANNCG010000447.1:0-8872 GCA_031386385.1 Myxococcales bacterium | reverse complement strand
GGCAGAACGCGCGAGTCTTGAAAGTGTTCGCGTGGATATTGCCCCAGAACGTTATCGCGTACTTGGGACTGTTGCCACATAAACGCGAGCTGCTTTTCGCTGATCGCCAAGGGCGGAAGCAGCGCTTGAAACGCCGCGTCGTCGCTTGCAAAGGGTCCTTGCGGAGGGCCGTACATTCCCGTGGGTTGATTCGGAGTCCAGCCCATAAAGTCCGCTTGTGTGTAGTTGACTGACGCATGAAAAACGCTGGTCGTGTACACAATCAACGCAAGCAGTCGCGCAAGCTCGGTCCGTGTTGCGATGCTCTCAGGGAGGCCCGTTAAGCGTCCGCCGTTCGGTGAGCGAAGTTCGTCCAGCCACGCCCGCAGCTCTGTGTCTTGCGTGATCTGCAGCTCATCCGAGTACGCAATGCTGACATATGTCTGAACCCATCGCTCAATGGCTTCGCAGACAACCCCGGCATCGTCGCGATACGCAAACTCGGGCAGAACATCCTTTGAATCCAAGCCTCTGCGACGCAGATCGCTACATAGCTCGTGAGTGTCGTACGAGAAGCTCGTGAGGGCGTTGTGCACAAGCTCAAGCGAGCTGTCCAAGCTGGGATTCATCAGCTCTTCTAGCTGACCCCCCGCAACAATAAGCTGATCCCGTGCCGCTTGATTGATCGGAAGGGTCCCTTCAAAGTGCGGCGAGAGCAAAAGATAGAGTGGGTGCCGTGACGAGAGCTGTCGCTCAGTCGCGAGCGCAAACGCCTCTGCGAGAAAGTGCCCGCGTCCCAAGTGAAAAAAGCTCTCTTGCACATTGGCGTCGGCGATCTGCACGCTCAACCGCGCTGCGAGCCATCGCGTCTTGTCCCTTGGCGTCACCACGGTGTCATCGTTGACATCCAAACGAATCGCCACGGGAACAAGCTCTGTCCTGTTTGCGGGCCTGACAAACAACGCCGTGGGGGCTGTGACGGTCCGTCCGGTCCCTGCGGTGCACGTCGCTAGCATGCTGTAGTCGGCGACGAACAGTCGTCCCTCGGTCAGCGCTTTTGCAAGCGAATCGCCTTCGATCACCGAGGCGTACAGCTCGGCGCTGAGCGCAAATCCGTCAAGCGAGCCTTGCTCTTTCACTTGCGCGAGCACGTGAGGGTTGCAGCCCGCAAGACGTTGCCAGGCAAACAATCGATCGGCGCCAGGACTTTGGCCCGCTTGCGAACCATCACCCTCAGCACTGGCGGTGTTGAGCAGATTGGCGATCGGAGGCAGCGAGATCGTGCAATACAACTCGGTCGCAGACTGCACTGAGCTTGGGTCGGTGCTCTCGACCGTCCCGTGCTTGAGTCGATGGACCGCTTCGTTGGCCTTCAGCGCGACGGTCGCGGCTGCCACTTGTGCAACCACACCCGCTGAATAGTGCAAGCGTTTTGGGAGACCCTGCGCCATCGCGACACCCAGCGGACGATCCCAGACATACACAAGATCAGTCTGTGCAGCGGCAAGGGCTTGCGTGCGGCCTGACGGGTCAGAATCAAATGAAGGCAGACATGGCAACATCGAACACTGTGCTCCTCGGAGAATGTGGTGAGCCCGCGAGGGTACACCCATGAGCATTCGCGTGAGCGTGAAAAGCCGTCCCATCGGTGGTTGATGGGTGCGATGGGGGCGCTAATCGAATGGAGATTGTCTGGACAGCCGCAAACTTGATGCGAGACACTTCTGCCCCAACGGTCCGGCGCAACAACAACACTCGCAACAGAGAACCCCTCATGTTTGAACCCACTCTTCCACAAAACGACTCCAAAAAATCAGAGCGATCCGCGGAGCTTGCGAAGGCGCAAACGATCTACCAGTACGCCTATGCTTGGCCGCCGGGTGTTGCGACAGCGGCAACCGTTCCTGAGAAAGATGGCTACACTCTGGAGTACATCGCGCACCTGCTGCCAGTCTCGTGGGACCTGTTTTCAAACACGCTCGGGATGACCAAGTACATCATCGATCATGATGGCTTCGAGCGCTTCTTTGAAGAAGAAAAGCAGCACATTACCTCGCTGTCCTCAAACGCTATCGGCGACTGGTACTTAAACCTCAGCACGCGCCTGGCGCAGCGGGTCGCGCAGATTGGCGTTGAGTCGTTGGATGTGTACAACTCACTCCACCAAACTCTCGCGGCGCCTGAGATTCAGCGAACATGGGACGATGACGCGACGTTTTCTTGGCAACGAGTGGCGGGCGTCAACCCCATGGTCCTGCGACGGGTGACAACGGCGCCGTCCGATGTTGCGATATTTTCAGCTGAAAACCCAACGGGCTACGGTCCAACGCTCGCACAGCTTCGCCAAGCCATGGACGAGGGGCGCTTGTACGCGTGTGACTATCGCATGTTTGAGGGAGCCAAAACCGGCGTCACATTCAACAGGCAAAAGTGGCTCCCCGCGCCCTATGCGTTGTTTATCGTCCACGCTGGCAAGCTGGTTCCGGTGGCCATCCAGATTGAGTCGGGACCGCAAGGACGCGTGTGCTACCCCGGGCAAGGGCAGGCCTGGCAAGCGGCTCGGTTGGCCGTGCAAGTGGCGGACGCCAACGACCACGAGACCTTTCAGCACTTGGGCCGCACACACATGGTCATGGAGGCGGTCACCCTCGCGATGAAGCGGCACATCGCCGAGGCACACCCCTTGCGCAAACTGTTTGATCCCCATACCGAGTGCACCCTGCCGATCAATCACTCAGCGGCGACCAATCTCATCGCGCCCAATGGCGTGGTCGATCAGGCTTTTGCCGGCCACATTGACACCTCTGCTGCGTTGGTGAAGCAAGCGTTAGAGACCTTCGATCTGCGCGCCTCGGTGCCCAAAAAAGCGCTCGCCGCGCGAGGCGTTGACGATGCAGCGCTCTTGCCCGAGTACCCGTACCGCGACGACGCGCTCTTGGTGTATGGCGCGATCGAGACATTTGCCGCGAGCTATATTCGGCTGTACTACCCCAGCGATACTGATGTCGCGCAAGACTACGAACTGCAGGCATTTGTCAAAGAGTTAGGCGCCGATGATGGGGGTCGAATCCCTGGTGTTGGCTCAGTGCTCACCGTCGCGGACTTGACCGAGCTGCTCGCGGTGATCGTGTGGACTGGATCAGGACAGCACGCCGCGGTGAACTTTCCGCAGTACCCGTTTATGGGCGCGATCCCAAACATGGCCGGTGCGTTTTGGTCAGAGTGGCCGCCGAGCAACATGGATGATCCAGACCTCTTGATCAAGCTGTTGCCACCGTACAACCTCGCGATGGAGCAGGTGTACACTGTGTCCCAGCTCTCAGCGGTGCGCATCAATCAGCTCGGGCGCTATGGCATTGCGCACTTTTTACACCGGGCGGCGGCGGACATCGCGGACCAATTTGGGAGCGACTTAGAAGCCATTGAGACCGAAATCGCAACGCGAAATCGCTCGCGATTCATGACGTACCCGTACCTGCTGCCGTCGCAAATTCCGCAGAGTATTCACATTTAGTGGGTTGCGCGCGCTTCAAGATCTCGTCGTGTCGAGCGTGGGTGATTCGTACTCGATGATGGACGCGAGGACCAACTGTCGTGTCGCTAGCTCTGCGCGCCACCACGGAAGTCTGAGCAGATGTGCAAGAAACTGCGACGGCGATTGGCGGTGTGATCCGCTGCCGCCGAGCGTGCATAAAAGTGCGCACTGCGCCGTTCTGCCGTCCTCGCGAAAGTTCTGATCGACGTAGCTTTTGATCGAGTCAGCGCTGCCGCCGTTCATGATGTCGCGAAATAGCTGCAGGCACTTGGCGCTTATCTCTTCCGCTCTCGCGGTAGACCCGCGCGGCGCCGCCTCTGCGAGCCGCAGGCACGTGAGCGCATAGATCGGCTCGTGTGATGTTGCCTGTATCCACGCAAGCGCTTCGAGCACCTCAGCAAGCGGCATGACCTCAGCGCGCTTTGCCGCTTCGATTCGTCGCGCTGGGGTGCCGAGCGACTCGCGAAGAAAATCTACGAGCACCGAGTCAGCCTCAGACTTTGACTGTGTGACCTCAATCTCGTCGAGGTCCATGTGCTGCTGCGGTGATTCTGCGAGCATCCAGAGCGCGTCGAATCTCCCCACGCGTGACGGTAATTTGCGGCTCATGGCGTCAGGTTGCTTAGCACTCTCCTCGCCCTCAGCAAAGCGACAGACTCCGATCGTGAGCGACATTCACCGCGTCTGAATGCGCGTCGTCGTGTAGCATCCGCGGTCCGAACAAGTCCATGCGTACCAACCCTACATCCGAGCCAATGGTTGTGACAATCTGCCGCGAACTTCTCGATAGCTTTGATATCGAGGATCGCCTTGTGCACTACAAAGAGCTGCAGTCCGAGCCCTTGGTCTATAACTCCTCACCGATCGTAACAGGTAAGAATCCATCGAGCGTTCAAGCCGTCGTTCAAGATCTTGGAGCAAGCGGTAACTATCACTTAACGCTTACAGGGCGTGATGACGAGCTATACGTAAGCTGCTCTTGCCGCAGAAATCAAGCATGCAGCCACGGAGTCCGACTCGCGCTGGACATCGCGTGCTCTCCCACCCTGCGAAAATCGCTCACACAGCCCACAGATCCCCAGGTGCTCATTCTCGCGCTACGCGACGACCGCAAGCGATTTATCCACGGCAACGACAACATTGAGCCAGTTGTGGATGCTTGGCTTCCCGTGCGCAAAGAAGTGCGATCAGGGCCCTTCGATTTGAGCATTGAGAGCAGTGAGGATTTTAGCGGTGGGTGGTCACTCACGCTGTTTATTCGAGAGGTCGGCGCACGCGCGCGAATCGACCCAAGAGATGCATTCATGACGCGATTTCCCGAGCCGCTGCAGGGCATTCTTGAGCTCGCATCGGACGGTGGAGCGAAACGCAAAGGGTGGCAGTTTGATGGTGCCACGGCTGCGATTGTGCTGGACGAACTCGCGAATTTTACACTGCGGTTCGAGAAGGGCCTTGTGCTCGCGCGCAGCCCGCTCGTGGTGCGGCCAGAGGTCGTGTTTTCGGAGGTCGAGGTGTACGCGCCGATTGAATTGTCGGCACACCAGTGGAGAGACTCTAGGTACCCAAGCCCACGCGCCGCGCCGGCGAAGATCAAAAAGAAAGCGCTGCTGCGTCGTTGGTGCCGTGAAGACGGAACAGCTCTCGCAGACGGCTCAATCAGCGTTTTTCTTGGCCCTCGAAGCTGGCTCCTCGATAGCGCTGGACGCACGCTCTACCGCATTGCGCGCGATGTGGACCTGGACTCTGTACGCGCGATGAGATTCAACCGGCCTGCTGTGTTGCCTGACGAGTACAACGCTTCGCAGTTGTTTTCGCTCTTGCGTGATCGCGTGAGTAGGACGGGTGTCGCCCTTCCGCCACCCGAAGAATTTGGCCTTGCGCCGCTTGAGAAACCCTCGCTGGTGTTGCGAATTGAGGGCTCGCCGCTTGACGTGAAAGCACAGCTGTTTGCTCAATACGCTGCAGCAACACACCTTGTGTCGATCGATCAGCCCACGGACGTCGCGTCGTATCGAGATCTGCCGACAGAGCGCGAAGCGTTTGACTATTTGCACGATCACGGGTGGCAATACCACGACACACTCAAGTGCTTTGAGGCCGAAGGTGACAGCGCTGCTCGGTGGTGGTTTGAGCGAGTCCCGGCGTTGCGTGCCGAGAGCAAGCCGAGCATTGCGCTTGAAATTGCGGCGGCGTTGGCGAGCGCAACGGTGCGCCGAAAAATAAAATCACGCACCAAAGTGAGCTTTGCGCAAAACTGGTTTGAGCTCGATGCGCGGTTTACCGCAGATGACCTAGCCGTTGATTTGGCCTCCCTGCGCGCGGCTCTCGAAGGCAAGCGCTCGTTTGTCGCCCTCGCCGACGGAACCCTCGCCGAGCTCACCGAATCCCTTCGCGAGTCAGCGACCGAGGTGCTTGACCTCTTGGGTGGCAAAGCCAAAGGCAAAGTCTCGCGCTTTGCACTGGGCCGCATTGATCGCTTCGCCGAACGCGAAAACGTCGTGCTTGACGAGCGTGCCCTCGCAGTGCGCCAGAAGCTCAAAGCAACGAGCGTCGCGCCGCAGCCAAGCCTCCCCGTTGACCTACGAGCAGAGCTACGCGGGTACCAAAAATCGGGCCTCGCTTGGATGCAATTTCTTGATGAGCTTGGTGTTGGTGGGATCCTTGCCGACGACATGGGGCTTGGCAAAACTGTGGTCACCATCGCGTATTTGCTCGACCGCAAAGCCCGAGACGGCACAGCGCCATCGCTTGTTGTGGCGCCCGCATCGGTGGTGGGCAACTGGAAGCGAGAGTGCGAAAAATTCGCTCCGGGGCTCGTTGTCGAAGTGTTGCATGGGTCGGGCCGTGAAGCGCGATTAGCTCGGTGGAAGACCACGGATGTCTTTGTCACCACGTACGGGGTGGTGCGGCAGGATCAGGCAGAGTTGGCGAAGCTCTCGTTTCGTGCGGTGATCTTTGATGAAGCGCAGTTTGTGAAGAACAACACGAGTGTCACAGCGGACGCCGCACGCACCATAGTCGCCACTACTCGCATCGCGCTGACAGGTACGCCCGTGGAGAATCATCTGGGCGAACTCTGGGCCATTCTCGATTTGATCAACCCCGGAATGCTCGGAACCGCGCGTGACTTTGACGCCCGCTACGGTCGGCCCATCGCCGCTGGCGACACTCACGCACTCGCTCGATTGCAGACCCTCACGCGTCCCTTTGTGCTGCGACGCACCAAGCGCGAGGTGCTCTCAGAGCTTCCGCCGAAGGTCGAAATTGACCAAGTCGTGCGCCTCACGCGCGCACAGCGCACGATGTACGACGGACTCGCGTTGATCTTGCGCAATGAGGTGGATGCAGAGGTGAGCAAAAAGGGACTCGCAAAGAGCACCTTCAACGTGCTGACCGCGTTGCTTCGATTGCGCCAAGTGGCGTGCGATCCACGGCTTGTGGATGAGACTAGGCACGGTGATGAGAGCGGCAAAAAGGCAGCATTTTTTGAGCTCGTTCGTGCGTTGATCGCTGAGGGTCGGCGCGTGTTGGTGTTCTCGCAGTTTGTGTCACTGTTCACGTTGTGGCGCGTGGATCTTGAACGCGAAGAGATTGAGTACGTCTATCTTGACGGCTCAACGGTGAACCGTGAGGACAAGGTGAGGGCCTTTCAAGAGGGCACGGCGCCACTGTTTTTGATCTCGCTCAAAGCCGGCGGCACCGGACTCAATCTCACCGCCGCAGACACCGTCATCCACCTTGACCCCTGGTGGAACCCCGCCGTCGAAGACCAAGCCACGGACCGCGCCCACCGAATCGGCCAAACCCGCAGCGTCACCGTCTATCGCTTGATCGCCGAAGGCACCGTCGAAGAAAAAATCGCCGTGCTCAAAGGCCACAAACGCGCCCTGGCCGAAGCGGTGATTCGCGCGGACAACGGCGCCCTCGCAGGGCTCACACCCGAAGACGTGCAGCTGCTCTTGAGCGAAGCGACCGGCGGCGAATCGGATGACCTCGATGAGAGCGAACTGGCGGACACAAGCGCGACACCCCGCAGCGCAGCCCCTGAGCTGAAACCAAAGGTTGCACGATTGCCTCAGCGACGTGCAGTGGGCAAAAAACGTAAGGCCGAGTGAGGTGCATTTGGCGAGCTCGCGCTGGGCAACCGCGGGACGCTCAGCGCTGGTTTGATTGGGTCGGGGAGTTGGTGAATAGGGTGATTTAGTGGACTCACTATAGCGCTATAGTGAGGTGACTATGGCGCTATAGTGGCGGGACTATCGCGCCGTCGCCACTCTTGCTCTACGCCGCAACGATGTCAGTTTTGGTCAACTTCCAGATCGTCGCTGATGATGACGCTCCACTGAATTCGCGTAAGATATAACCGCCGATTGATGTTGACGTTTGCGACGTGAGCCGTTGAAATACCTGGCCGGTGGCTAAGCGTGATTCGATGGAGTCATTCTGCAAAGGCCAAAGGGCATAAGAAGAGTCAGTAATGCTACCTCGGACTAAACTCCGAGGCTTTTGCCGGAGCGAAAGCCTCAGAATCAACCCAAGTCCCGCGTCTCACAACGCGGAGTTTCTGCTTCGTAGGCCGTGTCACCACGTCGCCTCCACAGACTTCACCGCCGTGCATTCCACGGCTGTTTTTCAAGGTTCAAACCTTCGAAGGACTGCGCATTCAGCTTGGTTTTCGCATCGCACGCAGCCACTCGGTCCAGCACTTTTGCGCTGCAAGTTTTACGCAGGGTACGTCTCGTCCCTGCAACCACATACTCACACTTTCAAAGAACCGTTCGCTCTAGGAGCGACGAGACATCACATCAATCTCATACAAATATCCTCCGTGCAAATGGCCGCGGTCATTCACCGTCCATCACAACACCGCAGAATCTATGCTGCGGATTCAACGGTAGGGCCGTTTCCTCCCCGGACACCACTTCCGTTAATGTCCGGGGTATCCACGGCTGTGCTCAACCAAAAAGGTTCGAATTGATGAACTCATGTGTAAAGCCTTTCGGGCGCACATCGGCGCACAGAGCGCCAAAGCATTGGACGACTGGGCGATTTGCAGACAGCCTGGGCAGCATCCGTGCCATCAGTGAAATTGCAGGCATTTACACGAGAAAGCGGTCGCTTCGCTGGCGGGGACGATCCTCGGTTTGATCAATGTGATAGCGTTGATCGCTCAGTTCGATGGACGCATCGCACGTGATTTGACCGAACAATTGGCAAGCCCCCGCCTCAGAATGGCAATGACCTGGGAGGGCGAGGGAGGTATCCCTCGCGCACCCTCAGCGGGGGTCCATTGCATTTACGATGGACGATAGAGAATGCAGCGAATCGCTGGACATTGTGCGTCGTGATGAGTTTGCG
>JANNCG010000439.1:0-1541 GCA_031386385.1 Myxococcales bacterium | reverse complement strand
GTCGGTCGCAGCGGTGCACCAAGAATTCATGGCTGATTGCCACGCGGGACGCCACGGCTCCGGCGTCTCAACGGTCTGCGGATCTAGCGGTTTTCGAAAGCGCGCGTTAATGTGCACCGGGCCAGGGCGGGGCCCCATCGTGGCGGCGACGGACTGCAGCGCGACACGAACCACCGCTGAAAATGCAGCACTGTCGGGCAATCCGAGCTCCGCATAGTGCCTGACATAATCGCCGTACATCTTGCATTGATCAATCGTCTGCGGCGCGCCACAGTCGTACGCGTCCCACGGACGATCTGCGGTCACCACTAACATCGGGACGTGTCCCAGGCTGGCCTCAACGATCGCCGGAAAGTAATGAGCCACCGCCGAGCCGCTCGTACACAGAAGGATGCTGGGTTTTTGCGTTGCGCGGGCGTGACCCAAGGCTACAAATGCTGCGCTTCGCTCGTCGATGACGACCTCGGTGCGAATCTCGCGCTGTTGTGCGAGCGCCAAGACCAACGGAGTCGACCGCGAGCCCGGCGAGACAACTGCGTGACGGACCCCCGCCTGCATCATGTGGCGCAGCAAGAGCTCTGCCCAAGCGATGTGCAGGTTGTCCGAGGTCACGTGCGGGTTGCCGTAGGTGTGGGGGTCGAGAGGTACAGACAGACGGTGTCTAGGGTCATGGGCGTGACCTGCAAGACAGAGTGTCCATTGTCGGTCATCGTTTGCGCAAACTCTTCTGCGGGAGGAAACTGTTTGATCGAGTCCTGCAAATAGCGATACTCAGTCTTGCCTGCAAAAATAGCACCAATTCGCGGCACTACCGAGTGTACGTGAAATCGAACAAGTGGAGCGAGCAGGCCTTTGCGAGGCTCCGACAGCTCCAATATCGCGATGCGCCCTCCGGGCTTCGTCACACGAGCCATCTCACGCAGCGCCTTGGGTCGGTCAGCAACATTGCGAATCCCAAACGCCATGGTGACGGCATCGAAGCTGGCGTCTTCGTATGGCAGCGTTTGTGCGTCACCAACCTCCATCTTCACAAAATTTGCGAGTCGCAACCGATCAATTTTCTTGCGGCCCTCGGCCAACATTTGCACCGATGGATCGCTCCCGAGGACAAAGGGGTGCTCTTGAGATTGCGCGAGCATGATCGCGAGATCGCCCGTTCCGGTAGCGAGATCGAGAACTCTGGCGTTGGTGTGGAGGTTGAGGGCTTTGACCGTTTGCCGTCGCCAGTACTGGTCAATCCCGAGCGACAATACTCGGTTTAGCGCGTCGTATCGAGACGCGATCTGATCAAACATTGTCCCGCTTCCAAGGTCACCACCGTGCGTCTCAACCATTGAATATCTCCTGTCCGCTCGCGTTTTTTGCTTCGATTAGAATCTCATCTTGCGCGCTCGTCTTGCGGTGATGCAGCTTCATGTGCCCGTGTTGAATCCCCTCTGCTGCGAGCGCACGGAGGGCTGCGAGGTTTGACGCCAACCCCACACACGCCATGACGCCCGCGAGCTCACGTGCCCCGCTGACCTGCAGAATGGCAAAGGCTG
>JANNCG010000423.1:0-2611 GCA_031386385.1 Myxococcales bacterium | reverse complement strand
GAGCAGCGTGCGCGCGCGCGTGGAGTGCTGGGCGAGAAAACTAATGTGTACGGCATTCGCAAGTCGATAGGGATCATTCGGTTCGACGGCAAGCGCGCGGTCGATGAGTTGTTCGGCTTCATCGAAGTTTTTGCGGTGGAGAGCCAGAAACCACGCGAAACCTTCGAGCACGTGGCCGTTTAGCGGGTCCAGCTGAACTGCCTCTTGAAACATCGCTTCGGCGCGATCGAAGTCGGACCTCTTTTCCGCGAGAAACGTCGCGAAGTTTGTGAGCGTGTGCGCGCTCGTTTGGTCAGCGGCGATCGCCGACATGTACATCTGCTCCGCAAGATCGAATTCGCGCCGATGTTCCGCGAGAAACCACGCATAATTTCTAAGACCCCCGGCTGAAGTTGGCGACAACTCAACGGCTCGCTTGAACATCGCTTCCGCACGATTGATGTCAATCTGATGGTTTGCCAAAAATCCCGCAAAGTACCGTAGCGTCGTGTGATTGTCCGGCTCAACGGCGAGCGCGCGCTCGTACAGCGCCTTTGCGCGCACAGCGTTTCTAAGAAAGTGGTCCAGAAACCACGCAAAGTCGCGCAAAATGAACACTCGATTCGGCTCCTCGGCAACAGCGCGTAAGTAGCACGCTTCGGCTCGTGCAAATTGCCTCCGCCGTCTCGCAAGAAACCAAGCAAAATTGCTCCACGTGTGGCCACTCTTGGGAGAATTTTGCACAGCTCGTTCGTAGAGTTCTTCCGCTCGATCATCTTGCCCGGTTTGCATGAGAAAGCGCGCAAACGATCGTAGCGTTCGCGCGCTGGTAGGATCCGCAGCGACTGCACGTTCAAATATTAACTCGGCTTGTTGGATAGACTCGCGGCTGCGCGACAAAATCTCAGCGAACCGACACAGCTGCTCAGCTGTAGCAGTGCCTCGGTCTACGGTTTCGCGCAGCTCAAGATACTCAGTCGTGGTGGTCGTCGGACTGGCATGCGTTGGGTAAGCTTCGAGCTCGTTGCCATCAAACCAAGAACTGGTTTTGATTGAAGGCACGGCGGCGCCGGCAAAGATTTGTTCAACGACATCACGTGTATCTGGATCTAGTGGCAGTGCCCCTGCAAGCTCAGCCATCGCCTCGGGCCGTTCGAATAGCTTTCGCATTGCCCTATTGCGACGAGGGCCTTCAGCGTGTCGCTCACAGAGTCCAAGTTGGATCAGTCGGCGCCCCACCGGTTCGGGCAGCGTCGCGGCGTGTACAGAAAACAACCACCGCACGGCAGCCGCGAGTTCTGCGGGTTCAAGCGTTCGTAGACGTTTTTGCGTCTGCAATACGAGTGCGCGAAAAAGTGCGTACGTCCAATCGGTCTCGGTCACGTTATGGGCGAAATGCTGCGGCGCTTCAGTCGAGCCATATGGTTGTCTTGCGTAGCTTAGACGCTGTTGAATCGTGTGCTCCGCGAGAGCAAGAAACTCGAGTGGATCTGCCGTGATCTCTGAAACGAGTTCGACGGCGAAATTTCTGATTTCGATGCGTTGTAGTGGATGTTGGTCTGATGCGAACTCTTCCTGGATCCAACGCAAGAGTGCAAGTCCAAGGATTGACTCCATCCAAGCGGTGTCAACGGCTGTGCTCGACTCACTCAGGACAAACACCCACTGAGGCTTCGCTCTCGCAAAGCGTTCCTTAACGGTAATGTCGAGGCCGCGATATCGTTCGTTCTCCGTGAAGTTGGACTCGCCGTGCAAAGCCCACACCACATTGCCTGTGGGTTGTGGTGTGTCGGGAGTGAGAAAGTCCAATGTCGCGGCATGATCCCATGTCAATACTTGCACACGTTCAACGCTTGGACAAAACGCTCTCATCAACTGCGTCAACTGGTGAAGCTCGTCAACGCCGTAAGTTCGCGGGCACCGGTAGACGCCAGCTTTGAGCGAAATTGTGGGCGCATTTTTGCTTGTTAGCCCAAGTGCAGAAAAAAACCGCATCAGAGCCAGCGCGCGGTAGGATCAATCTGAAAGTGCGTGGGACTCCAGAAGTCTCGGGGCAGCAACAACTCGGTGTTGATCATGTAGCGAAACGCTTCTTCGTCGTTTGAGAGCGCAGTCATGATTTTGTCCCGTCCCACAAACGACGCCTTCGCCTCTTGAAAGAGGGCAACGATCGCTGCGATCTCTGCCTCATAGTCGTGATACCGCGCTCCGCGCCATCCGCGTTTAAGTGTCGAAAGATCTCCTAAAAATCCGGGCCGAGCGCGACTACACCAATCCACCCAGTCGAGCATTGCCAGCGGCGTCTTTGCGCTCTGAGCAAATTCGGCAAGGCGCTTTCTTGCCGGTTCAGCCTTATATTCTGCCTGCACCGTCGCAGTCTCTCTCTCGAATCGTGAGTCAACGATTTGTAAAAGTACCGCCGCCGGCAGGGGCTGCAGTTCGACAGAAGATCTTACAACCCTTGGCAAAATACTCGCGAAGTAGCTTCGCATGCAGAGCAGGGTTGCGATGGGCGCGTCTACGAGACTGAGCACCTGCTTGGCGATTTCTTGCATCGCGGCGCGATCCTCGGCCTTTTCGTAGTCGTGTTTAAGCTCTTCAATATTGTCGATCAACAAGAAGACTCGCAGGC
>JANNCG010000378.1:0-8349 GCA_031386385.1 Myxococcales bacterium | reverse complement strand
TCTCAAGCTCCGTAGAAACTTTTGGCAACAGGGGCAAATGTTGCGCAAAGGCAAAGAGCTCTTTGAACCTAAGCTCGTGCGAAGACTTGGGCTTTAAGATCCCGCTCATCCCCAGAGCTCCGGGTCAAAAAGGCTAACCCTCAATTGCGTGCGCGGTGGACATCCGCCTCAAGGACCTGCAGGTTGTTTGCAAGGCGAGCCACTCGGCGAAGCGCGCGAGAGAGCTGCTCGGGATCGGTTCCGTCCAACGCCGTCGCCAGGGCTTCGGTACTCTCGGCGCGTTCGGCCACAAGGGCGCACAAACGTGTGCGAAGCTGCACGGCGGTTCGGTGCTGAACCTGCGTTCGTCCCGCTGATTGCGCGTTCGCTCGTGCACGCTGAACAACTTGATTGCGTAGTGTTTCTGCAGCAGAGTGCGGATTTCGAAGCGCCAACTGGTTCGCTTCGATCATCAGCTCAACGAGCCGACCATCTTCCGCGAGGATCGGCTCAAACGAAGCCACATCGGGCGGCCCCTCACGACGGCAGCCTGGTGCAATGGCAGCCACAGTCCCTACCGTAAGAACCCAAATGAGCAGCGCCTGCGCCTTACGCACTTTGAAGCGCTGTCGCGAAACGGGCGAGTGTTGCGCGATCGAGGGGATCGACTCCGACAAACCGAAGCGCTGTCCGGGAGTGTTCGGTCCACACCGGTCTTGCCCAGAGCCAGAGTCGCCCGCCGCCGAGCTGGGAAGGGAGCGAGAGTTCGAGCGGATAAAGATCACGTTTTACGTTGGGCTCAAGTATGCGCTCAACCACGCATCCAAGGGGGCTAATTTCGACCAACCGCGCAAGGTGGGGCAGCCCGTCAATAAATTTATTAATGAGGATGTCTGTTCCTCGGCGAATGGCTTTGCGGCGCTCGGCGTTGTCCATCTGTCTTGTGGCCTGTAGCGTCGAAATGAAGATTTCTGCAAAATTGTCGCAAAGCCGTACACAAAACGAGTTAACGGTGTCTGCATCGAAATGGGACATAAGCGCGACCCCTTCGCTTGTTCTCTTGACGCAGAAATACTGGGGCAGCTAACGTCCAACCCCTCGAAACCGGAGCAAAGAATCTAATGGCGGAGGAAAAAAAACCAAACCTCAAAGATCGTCTCAAGAAAACCCAAGTGGGCGCAAACCAAGGGCCCGCTGGACCTGGTGCACCTATGGGTCCACCCGGAGCAGATATCTCGGCACCACCTGGGATCGCGGCACCACCTGGAATTTCAGGCCCAGCAGCGTTTCCGTCCATGGGCGGACTGGGAGGAATGGGAGGCGATGTCGCCCCGCCGTCGTTTGTGCAAGAGCAGCAGGCTGCACAGGCCGCGCAGGCATCGCAAGCCGCCGCGTCTGCGCGAGCTCGCGCCGTCGCAGATGATCCATTTGGTTCTGGTCAGGTCGTCCAAGCATCCCAAGACATCCGCATCGTTGTCGACGAGCGTCCTGTCGATGACAAAGAGGTGGGTAAGAGCAACCGCGGGACCATTTTGGCAGTCGTCGTCACTGGCGCGCTCTGTCTCGGTGTCGGTTTTCTTGCGGGTATTCAGAAAGAGAGCAACACGCAGGACCGCCAAACGCTCCTCGCTTTGACCACGGTCAAAGAGAAGGCTCAGCTTGCTTCGGCAGCGCTCGCTTCGGCGAAGACTAAAATCGAAGCTGCGTGCGAAAAGGCTAATATCTCGAGCGCTGAAGAAGGCCAGCAGCAAGCGGCACCGACCCATCCACCAGAGATCGATATGGAGCTGGTCACATGGTTTGGAACCAGCGGCGGTGACGCACCTTTTGGCGCGGATGTATTCGCCGCCCGCATGGGCAAACTCACTCCTGAGATTTCGCAGAAGATCGCCGGCGTTCACGTCATGTTTGCAGAGCTATGGCGTCAGCTTACGGTGCACACGGGCGCCTGCGGAGATGGAACGGCAGTCCGTGAATCCCTTCGTGCCCAGGCCGATGCCTCAGCGCTGACGCAGCGTTTGGGCATGGTGTTTCGTCAGCCGCAGCCAAACAGTCCTTGGGTTGGCTCGCTCGTCCTCGCAGCGCAGTTGAACGTCCAGGCTGGGACGGTGACCCTCACCCCCGGTGCGAATATCGCAACGCCTGCAACACCTCGCACGATCTTCTTGGGTACGACTCCGTTGACCGCCGCAAACCTCGGCTCAACGTATGTCTCGATCAACGTGACGGACGGTCTCGGACCACGTCTTCAAACCGCGGCCGGAATGCAGTATTTACAGTATCGCGCGCGATTGCAGAGCCTCAAGAGCCTTGTGGCCCAGCTCGCAACGGCGCACGAAGCGCTGACCAATCGCTTGAACGGCACGCGCGGCGGCTGACGAAAACCATTGCAGTCACCTGGGGAGGGAAGACTGCCGACTGGCTTTGAGCAAGCTACGCCAGTAGAACTCGAACAAGCCCTTCGATGCGCTGAAAAGCGAACCGGTCTGCGGGCCCAAGCAGCGGAACTTGATCTCGCATTTTGGTCAGGTACGCGCGAAACGCGGCGGTGACGGGATACTTAATTTTACGGGCGATCACGTAGATCTCATCCACGACTGGCGCGGGGGGTACCCGAGAGAGCGCTGAATTTGCCTGAAAAACCCAGTCTAGCCACTGACTCTTACCCGTCTCATTGGCCAGCCGCATGGCGAACTTCGTCGCCTCGGTGAGCGTGTTGGACTCTTTTTTGCCCGCCTCGTAGCCCACGACAAGATCACCGAGGAGGTTTGTCAGGATGCGTTCAGCGTCCTCCACGCGCCCCATGGCGAATGCCTTTTCAACGACGCCACCCAACAGCGCTAACGGGTTGGTCGCCTCGCCCATCTCGCTTGTCATTGTGACAGCAATTTTGCGGACATCTCGCGCTTCAACACCATCAAGTTCGACCACAGTGAAAGATTGCCCACCGATCACCACCACGTCGTCCGTTTTCAACTGTGTGAGCTTCGGAATTTTCTGCTCGTTCACCTTTACGCCGTTGCGTGACCCAAGGTCCTCGATGGAAAGTTTATCTCCGGACCAACGAAAGACGGCGTGGCGACGAGAGACCAACGGATCTTCAAGCGCAAGTTGGCAGTCACGACTTCGTCCTATGACGAACTCGCCACCTGGAGGGACCTCCAATAATTGGCTCTGATATCGGAGACGAAAGACAGACACGACAGACGTTAATTTCTCAGCCGACCGCGGCGATGGAAGCGAGCTTTTCGATGATTGTTTGTTCGGCCGCAGTCAACGGAGCGCGCCGATTGCGAAGCGTACGAACAAGTTGGAAGATGAGAACTTTGTGCGCATCAGTCTTGGCAGCGCTTGCAAAAAATGGAAGCAAAATTTCTGGCGGAACAGCTTGCACGCCCGCATAGGCGTTGATCACCCAGCGAAGCCAAGTTGTCTCTTCGTCGACCGCAGCCAATCGAAGCGCGTACTCGCTGATGTGGGCGAGCTGTCGAAGATCGTACTCTTCGTTGCTGACGCTTCGCTCAGCAAACTCGTCGGTCGCGCGGCGAAGCATGCGATCGGCATCCTGGGTTTTTCCAGACGCAATGGCGCGATCAAGCACCTCGCCCATCAACGAGAGCATCCACGTGCGCCGCGGCTCGAGCACCACCCCAGACATTGTTTCTTCTTCTTTGGGAGACTGCAGCGAACCACAATGCGGGCACGCAGTAGCTCCCTCCGCAAATGGAGAGCCACAGTTGGTGCACAGCCGCATCGCACCGGTCGAACGGGTGGGTCGACGCTCAATGCCCATTTCGAAAAAGACGAGCTCCTGGGCACCGATCCTGATTCGATCACAATCCTTAAGAATCGTTGGCTCGGTGGTCGGACGCCCGTTGAGCTTCGTCCCGTTTCGACTGCCAAGATCGTGAAGCACGCATTCAGCCAGCGTGATTTCGAGCTTCGAGTGTTGTCGCGAAATGAGCGGATCTTCAATCGTGATGTGGCAATCAGGACTCCGTCCGATCAACACGACTCCGGGAGGTAGATCAAACTCCTGCAGTAAAAATCGCAAACGAAACCGAGACACGTTTCGCGTATCGTAGGACTGGGGGCGTTAAGTAGTCAATGTTGCTGTCGGTTTTCATCACGATCGACACCTTAACAACAGCGACAACCCAACGAAATCCGCACAGCCGCGCAACGCCGTGTATACTGGGGATGCTTCGCGATGATTCAATCCACCCCCATTGATCCACTGCTAACTGCCGTTGTTGAGACGATTCTCAAGCCGATGGTGGTTGCCGATGGCGGGACCATTCGAATCAAAGAGTCCTCTCCCGACGCCGTAACAATTGAACTGGGAGGCGCTTGTTTGGGATGTCCCGGTCGGGCATTTACCATTCAACAGGTGATTATCCCAGTGCTCCAGCGGGCGGGACACTCGCAAAAGAACATCACAGTGGTTGATCGCCGCGACACCGAGTAGGGACGAGGTCGCCCACCCCCTCAGGGCTTAGAGACCCCGAAGTCCGGCGAGCGGATCGCTCCCATTGCCACCGGTGTTGGGCGGTGGGGTGGTGCTCGCACCGGTGTATGGCGTCGCGCCGGTTGGGCGCGCTGTTCCGGTCGAGTTTGCGCCAGTGCCGGTCGCGGTTGTCCCGGCCGAGGTGTTTTGCACACGGCGAATCTTACCGGTCATACGGTCAACAACGTCGGAGTTATTATCGTTGTCGACGTTTCCGACGACAACCTCCGTCTGCAGTCCGGGTCGAGCACCCACTTCGGTCTTCGCGGGCATGTTGCGACGCAGCTCACTCAAGCGAGCCTGCACAGACTTGTCTGAGTACACCAAGCAATAAGCACCATAAAATGTCGACTGATCCACGACTCGAAGCTCGGTGTTTTCGTTCTGCCAGAGGACCGAGTCGATGCGATCGGCCTGGTCGGGGCGCATGCGTCGTAGACCGGGAGCCTCGAACAGGCCATCCAAACTCTGCACAAACATGTCAAAGGTCAGCACCGATCCGCGAGGCACGTTGCGCGCCTGAAAACGCTTCCACAGGTGGTCGTTAAAAAAGAAGAAAAACTCACGATCACCCGAGCGAAGATTCTCGTAAACCAACAGACTCTCGTTGTTGTTGTGGGTATATTCGCTGCCAACAAACGAGGTGTCCCAACGCCGCTGCGGCACCGTCCCGGTTAACAAAAGGTAGCTTCGGCGAAGCGTAGCAACGATCCCGTCACGCTCTTGCATCAAGCGGTCTTGCTCGACCTGCCCCTTGTTTCGCAGCTGCGGCAGGTACTCGTTGGTCAGCCGCTGGCGATAATAATCCTCGACCTGCTCGTGGTTCCATCCCCACTGAATCGAACCATGCTCTGCCGCAATCCTGGGCGACATCGGCGGAACCGTTGGCGCCGCCGCCACGTTTCCACGGCCACGACCGCGCCCCCCACGACGCTGGGCTTCTCCAGAGAGGGTAAAAACTGCGGCGGTAAAGACCACAAACGAGACTTGGATAAATCGGCGCATCCTGAGAATCTTTCTAATAACGACGGAGGGGATAGTACTGAACTTTTACGTTTAATGGACGACACAAAGTGTAAATCCATTCACTCGATGGGACGGCAATTTGCCAGAAACGGTTTATACTCTCCAACGATTTCCCCGAGACGAAGGATCTGATGAGACCCACTTTCAAGCGTGCCACGATCGTGGCAACAACCCTTGTTTTTCTATTCACACTCATCCCAGCCACCGCCCTGGCAGGGACTGACACCGACCTGTTTTCGCGTCTCATGACGCAGTACGGATTTGGTGCGGCCCTCGCAGGAGCCTTTCTCGGCGGCCTGATGACCGCAGGGACCGGATGTGTGTACCCAATGATCGGGATCACCGTCTCAGTCTTCGGCGCCAACCAGACCACCCGAGGGCGCTCGATGCTGCTCTCACTCGCATTTGTCCACGGAATCGCTGCATTTTATGTGCCCCTCGGCCTCGCTGCTGGGCTCGGCGGCGGGTTGTTTGGCAAAGTCGCAGGCAACCCAATCGTGCTCGTGGTTGAGGCCCTCCTGATGTTTGCGATGGCACTCTCGATGTTTGGGCTTTTCAACATTCAGCTTCCATCATCGCTGCAGACGCGCTTGACCTCGATGGGTGGTCTCGGAGTGCGTGGCGCGTTTGTCGTTGGGTTGGTCCTCGGGCCTATTGCAGCACCTTGCGCAACGGCACCGCTTGCCGGGATTCTGTCTTACATTTTTCAGAGTAAAAACGCACTCACGGGCGCTGGAGCGCTCTATATTTACTCCCTCGGACTGGGGCTCCCATTTTTTCTTGTGGGCGCGTTTGCCATGGGTCTGCCAAAGCCAGGTCGCTGGATGAATTTGGTCAAAGGCGTGTTGGGCTTCGTGCTGGTCGTGGCGGGCTTTTGGTATTTGCGCAACCTCGTCCCCTTCATTGGACACGCTCCCACAAAATACGGGCACATCATAGCGCTCGTCATGACGGTCGTGGGTTTGGTCGCTGCCGTTGGTTTCTCGATGAAGAGCAACAACGAAAATGCAGAAAAGGTTGCTAAAATTGCAGGCTATTCTGCCGCAGCTCTCGGCACCGTTTGGATGCTGACCGCCGGCACCGCCGTGTCCTCTGGGACTTGCTCGCCCATTCAATGGCAGCGCGAGCTCGCTCCGGCCATCGCTTCTGCGCGGCGAGATCGTCGCCCCATGATGATTGATTTCGGTGCAACCTGGTGTCGTGCGTGCGAAGAACTTGCACATCAAACGTTGCCGAGCGCACTTGTTTCATGCACTCTGAGCGAGCGAAACTTTGTCTCGGTGAAACTCTACGAGAACGAGCAAAACGAGCAGCGCTTCGAAGCCCTACAGCGCGAATGGAACGTGCGGTCGCTGCCAACGGTGATCGTGCTCAACGCTGAGGGGCGTGAGGTCGGTCGGGTTAACGAGTTTATTCCGCCGGACCGAATGGCGGCGATCCTGCGTCGGGTCGACTCGCAGACCGCTAGCCGCTAACAGTCTCGCGGAGGCTGTGACGCTGACGCCATAGACGGGCGCAAAGTGTGCCACGGGGAGAGTGCATCGGCGTCGAAAACCGCTTATGATCATGGCGTACCGCGCTGGCATATAAAGCGCATAACGAACGCTGAACTCCTTCAACTTCGATGAAGACACCCATGAAAAGCATCCACACTTTCGCGAAACAAGCGCTTATCATTGCGAGCACTCTTGCGGGATCAAGCTGCATGACTGCACCACCCGTACCCGTCGTGTTGATGCCACCCCCGGCCGGTCGCGGGATTCAATTGAAGATCGCGTTTGAGGTACCAGCCGGTACGGAGCAGCAAAAATGCTGGACATTTCGCCTTCCGACGATGACCGATATGGAGATCGTCCGCTACGAAGTCGCGTTTAACACCGGCTCGCACCACATGAACTTGTTTCGAGCGATGCCAGCGGTTGAGCGTGCAGCGAGAGCGACGCCAACGCCGAATATTCCGGCTGAGACCGGACTCGACGGCAACGGCGTCCCCTGTTTTAACGCCATGAATTTTGACGTCTTCGATCTAGTCGTTGGCTCACAAGATGGCAAGACCGACTGGACTCTGCCTGAAGGCGTTGCGTACCGTTTGCATGCAAATAGCCTCATGATATTGCAATCACACTTTGTGAATGGGACAACACAGTCGACGCCGGGCAACCGCGGTGAAGTTTACGTCAACCTTTGGACTGCAGAGAATCCCGCGACGATTCAAAACCATCTCGGGACGATGTTCGCAAACAATCGCCAACTCAACATTCCGCCGCGCACAACCAACGTCAATTTTTCACGCGGTTGCGATCTGCCCGCGGGCGGCACCTTTGTGGCTATGACGGGACACTTTCACTCTCGCGGGCGTGCTTTTACTGCGTTTGACCTCGTCAATTCGACACAGCCCGGCACGCAATGCTACCGCTCGTCCAACTGGGCTGAGCCGCCCTTTGTCGTCTTCGATGGTCAGCGTGGCCGACCCGCTCCGTTAACCGTTCAAGCAGGCGGGGGTCTCTATTACACCTGTACGTTTGACAACCCGACAAGCGTCCCCATCACCTTCGGTCCGCACGTTGAGTACGAAGAGCACTGCAATCTTTTTGCGTATTACTACCCCAGCGATCCCGATGCCCGTGCGCGTTATTGTTTCTAAGAGCGACCCCCATTTGACAGCAAATTTACAAAGCTTTTGGCCACCGTTGGTTTTTGTCGCGTTGCTCATCGGGGCTTGCCGACCGGCAGAGCCGCCGATCGATGGGTCCCTCGACGGTGATAGCGCTTCAAGCCCAGATGCTTCGTGCGAACGCCAGCTCGCAAACTTTCGAGACGCTGCAACGAGCGCAGAC
>JANNCG010000370.1:0-2295 GCA_031386385.1 Myxococcales bacterium | reverse complement strand
ATCGCCTTCGTCCTGCCCCACCAATTGCCAGGTTTTTTGCACACCATTTTCGTCCTCGACCTCGACTATCGCCCCGAAGATCACCTTGTCGCCGGATTGCTTTTTGGGGTCCACCACTTCTGCATTTTTCAGGCGCTCGTTTAAAAATCGAAGGCGACTGTCGATCTCGCGGAGTCGTCGTTTTCCGTAAATGTACTCAGCGTTCTCTGAGCGGTCACCCATGGCGGCAGCCTCGGCGACCTCACGCACAACTTTTGGCCTCTCGATGCGGAGGAGCTGGTCCATCTCAGCGAGCAATTTTTCATGCCCGCGCGGAGTGATATAATTGGGCTCGTTTGGGGTTGAACTATTCATCGAAATTTTCAGATCGCGCGCAGAACGGGGTATACAGCGGCTATGTTTCGTACAATCAGTGGTCACCCACGCCGTGGATTCAGCGCAATTCGGGCGCTTTCAGCAGTTGCGTTGGTGAGTTTCGGTTCGAGCGCCTGTGCGACGCTTCGTTTAGATGTCCTTCGCAGCTCTGCGCAACGCACCGGACAAGTGACCGCGTACTTTACCATAGAACGCATCACGAACCGTCAAGGCATCGGGGGCCTGACGCCCGAGCGCTTCTCAGTCTCCGAAAACGGAACCCCCATCCCCACGCTCGAAGCGGGCACTACACTCCTTGAACCCAACGCCGCAGCGGCGCACTATACCCTCATTCTGATTGACGCTGGTGGGACGGCCATCAACTCTGGCGCGCTCCCAGTGCTCGCGGACGGCGTCCAAGGCTTTATCGATCGTGTGGGTTCGCTTCAGCGCATCGCTGTGTACGCCTACGATGGGGCGGCTACTCTTGTCCCGGTGACCGCAGGTGTCCCCCAAGCGGCAGCCAGTTTGACCAACATTTCTGCAGCGATTACTGCACTGCAACCCCGTGACACATCCACCAACCTCAACGGCGCTGTGGTCCTTGGTTTGCAGCAGCTTGATCGTGATCTAGCGGCAGCACCGCAGCCGTTAAAGTATGGCACGCTGCTCGTGGTGTCCGCGTCGCACGACCTGGCCAACCGGATGCCGCTCACCGCAGTCAACGACGCGCTGCAGTCGGTGCAACATCGTGTGTATGCTATAGGGCTGGGGGGAGATGCTGATCCCCGGGTAGTGCGTACCATCGGTCGGACGCAGAGCTGGGTGGACGCAGATATCACGCATGCCCGTTCGCTTTTTGAGCAGGCCGCAGATCGCATTGCTGCGCAGGGCGCGCGGCACTACTTTTTGTCCTATTGTTCACCCGCGCGTGCGGACCGTCGTCGCGTGCGAATCGAGGCACAAACGGTGGATGGCGCGAACGGAAGCGCTGAGTTTGATATCGACGCGACGTTGTTTCGCCAAGGGTGCCGTGCGACGGAGCTGCCCGATTGGGCGCATCGAGAGGCACCGGCTGCCCCCACGAACCCTGCGACCCCGGCGAACGCAACGCCAGCAGAAACTCCAGCAAATTCAGCGATACCCACGACACCTACGCCATAACGGTCGAGGTATCTGGCCGGACGTTGGTGTTTTGAGCGACGCTTTGCTACTGTTAGCGATCATGGCGCGCTTCACTCACATCGCTTTGTCGTTGCTTGCGGTCCACACTCTCACTACGGCGACGGGTTGTGCGCTGGTCGTTGAGCCTCGGTATCTTCGCGCGGTCCCAGAAGCTGGGACGACAGAGGGCATGGATGTGGTGTTTGGGAGCGACGCAGTGACGCCAGATGGGAGGGGCACGGACGATGTTTCGACGGTTGAGAGCGACGTCGTTGTCACGTTCGATGTTCCGACAGAACGAACCGATGTCTCGACAAGCTTTGACGTGCCGACGAGGGCTGATGTCCCGACGGCGCGGGATGTTCCGACTGTGCTGCCCGATGTGCCGAATGAGCGACCCGATACGTACGGTGATGCGCCCAATGCATGCGCCGCCGGGTTTACCCGATGTTTGGGTTTTTGTGTGAATACCCAGATAAGCTCGATGCATTGTGGGGTTTGCAATAGCCCATGCGTGGGTCTCGCAAATCAGAATGCTAACTGCGTCGGAGGTGTTTGCAATCGTATGTGTGTCGCGGGATCCGCCGATTGTGATGGCATCGTTGCGAATGGCTGCGAGACAAATACCAACACAAACTCAGCCCACTGTGGCAGGTGCAATAGCGGTTGTGTGGTGCCCGGCGGGAGCAACAGCATCCCGGTTTGCAACATGGGGCGCTGTGCATCGGTGTGTCTCCCGGGCTTTGCTGATTGCGACAGGGTTGAGATGAACGGCTG
>JANNCG010000369.1:0-4480 GCA_031386385.1 Myxococcales bacterium | reverse complement strand
GCTTCATTTTTTGCAGCGCAGAGAGGTTGTGTTTTTTCGGGTCTTCGAGCCGCGTTAAAATCGCCCACATCGCGGCGATCTCAAGCGTATGGGGCGCGACAAACTTGTTGCGAACTTTCGTCTTTGAGAAGCTCTTCTCGTAGATCTTTTGCTCTTCCGCCAGCTTGGTAATGTACGGAATATCAATCTTGATCGTCCGGTCTCGCAATGCCTCCATAAACTCGTTGGCGAGCAGCTTTTTAAACTCTGCCTCGTTGGTATGCCCCAGAATCACCTCGTCGATGTCCGTCTGAGCAAACTTCTTCGGCTTGATCTTGTGCTCTTGCGAGGCTCCCAAAAGGTCGTACAAAAACGCTACATCGAGCTTCAAGACCTCTACAAACTCGACGATCCCGCGGTTCGCAACGTTAAACTCGCCATCAAAGTTAAACGCGCGTGGGTCTGAGTCCGAGCCGTACACCGCGATCTTGCGATAGTTAATATCTCCCGTCAGCTCAGTGCTGTCCTGGTTTTTCTCGTCTTTGGGCTGAAAGGTGCCGATCCCGACGCGGTCTTTTTCACTCAAGAGCAGGCGACGGACGCGGATGTGTCGGTTCACGACCAAGTCCCACCGGCCGTCGTAGCGCTCAAGCAATTTTTGAAAGATAAACCGACAAGCTGGGTTGAGCTCTCCCTCCACGCGAAGCTTGTATGACTGGCCAACGAGCCCAAGCTCTTCAAAGGCCTTCGCGCGCCACTCTTCGGGGATCAGCTTGAGCGGCTCTTCGTTCATCGCTGAGGCAAATCGACCGGTTTTTGACTCATCGCTGTCCGCGGGCATAAGCCCCGTGGCTTCAAGAGCGACCCAGTCGTACGTGTACAATGCGCCGTTTTGTGAGCGCGAATATTCTTCAACTCCCTTCTTTAACAACCGCGCGATGGTGCTCTTTGAAGAGCCCACGGGGCCGTGCAACAAGAGCACGCGTTTTTCGGGGCCGTATCCTTCTGCCGCAGCTTTGAGCACCGTCACCAGCCGCATCAACGGAATGTCTAAACCAAACACCGCGTCTCGCCCGCCACCGGTCTCGTCGCGAAAAAAGTGGTAGTGAACGAGCTTCTTTTTGTTGTCGACGTACTCTTCGAATCCCGCCGACAAAATCATGTCATACAAGCGCTGAAATGCGTTGCGCGTGACCTCCGGGCGCTGTCGCACAATTGAGAGATAGTCTTCAAAGGTCCCTTCCCAGTGCAAATCGCGGTACTGCTCGTAATTTTGCAGAGCGGCAATGCGATCAATCATCGATGTACTCATCGTTTGTAGGCTCTCCTGCGCTTGCTCTCACGCAAGCACAATAGAAAGCCTAGCACACCGATTGCGACTACTTGCCCAACAACGCGCGCAGCAAGAGCAACAGAAGCATGGGCAACCAAAGCAAGCCCTGCACCAGGGCCTCAGCCACACCAAAGAGCCGCGTTTGTGCGGGCATCGGCTTGTCAAAATTCAGGTATCCACCGCTCATGATCCGGTGAAACGCGATGGCCAACGCGGGTCCAAAGTAAGCCATCATGAGCACGGCGATCACAATCGAACCGAGCCCACTGGCAGAGACAAATCTAGCATCTACAGTCATCAAATCCGCGTATACTTTTAGCTTGAGGCCATAGCGCCCAAAGCACAAGCGCCAACGATCGAGAATGCTGTCACAAACGCGCGAGTTGTCGACGGCAATTGCGAGAGACCCCATGAGCATTGAGCCCATCCAACAAACGACAAATATCCCAAACTCCAAGACGTCCCGTGAACATCCGACGATCACGGTCCGCCGACCGGGGTTGACGTTTGAAGACGTTCCGCGGCACTGGTTTGGAGGCCACGCGCTTGGGTCGCACTCGGCCAACGCGCTGAACTTGCTGTTTCCGGATGGTGAGCGCTTTTTTGTCCGCGCGGTGCGCTCGTACCTGGACCAAGTGACCGACGAGCAGTTGAAGAAAGACGTCCAGAAATTTGTCGCCCAAGAGGCTTCGCACGGTGCTGAGCATGAGCATTTTTTTGCCACGCTTGAGGCACAAGGCTTCTCCATCCGTCCCATGCTTAGGGTTTACAAGTTTATCGCTTTTAAGCTGTTAGAGCCCATCTCGCCACACGTCTTGCGGCTCAGTGCCACTGCAGCTCTAGAGCACTTTACCGCCACTTTTGCTAACCTCGCGCTCACGCAAAACATCCTCGATCACGCCCACCCGACCATGCAACGCTTGTTGCGCTGGCACGCGGCCGAAGAGATTGAGCACCGTGCGGTAGCGTTTGATGTCCTTCAGATCGTTGACCCTCGATTGCGTATGCGCGCGGCGGGAATGGTCATGGCGGTGGGGACGTTGTTTCCGTTTTGGACCATTTTTATGCTCATGCTCTTGTGGCAAGATCGAGAGTCGCTCTCTTTTGCTCGCTTGCGCGAAGAGCAACAGATCGGCAAGGACGCAAACAACACCCGGCGCAAGGCCACCCGCTCAGCATTTTGGGCGTATTTTAAGCGAGATTTTCACCCATTAGACCATGACATCACCCCGCTCGCTGAGGCATATTTTGCAGCGAATCCGGTGGTCGAAAAAACCAAATCACGCTGACATCGTATTGATACTTTGATGGACGAGAAAAAACTTCCGACGGGGCGCCTTGGGCGGCTCGCCAACTTGGCTTCCATGGGACTCAAAGCAGGGGTGTCTCTGCTGAAATCCGACGCAGGCAAGTCCGCCGCCGAGCAGACCGCTGAGATGCTCGGCAACATGCGAGGGATCGCTGCAAAGGTCGGGCAAATGGCCTCCTACGTGGATGGTGTGGTGCCCGAAGACCAAAAAGATGCGTTTGAGGTCGCGCTCAAAAAGCTCCGCTCGATGGCCAACACCAGCGAGTTTGGCGCCGTGCGGGCTTTGATCGAGAAAGAGCTCGAAAAGCCCATGGGTGAGCTCTTTCGTGTGTTTGACGAGAAGCCCATCGCGAGCGCCTCCATCGGCCAAGTGCACCGTGCGGAGCTGCTCGATGGGACCGAGGTCGCGGTGAAAGTGCAGCACCCCGGGATTGAGCAAGCCGTTGAGTCCGATCTGTCCAACGCGGGGCTCTTAGAGCGCATGATCGCTGTCACCGCGGGGTCGCGCTTTCAGACACAAGAGTGGCTGCGGGTGATCCGTGCGCGGTTTCGCGAAGAGCTTGATTACAGTCTTGAGGCGGATCGACAAGAGGCCTTCGCAGCGCTGCACTCGGACGACCCGCACGTAAAGGTCCCGAAGGTCTTTCGCTCGCACTCTGCACGTCGCGTACTCACCAGTGAATTTGTTCGCGGAATGGATTTTGATGAGGCGATGGTGGCCAGCGTTGAAGATCGCAAGATGTGGGCAGAGGCCCTGTGGCGTTTTGTCTTCAAAGGCAACTTGGTGGGCGGGATGTTCAACGCGGACCCACACCCAGGCAACTACATCTTTCAGCCCAACGGCGCGGTGACTTTTTTAGACTACGGTTGCGTGCAGGTCATTCCGCCAGAAAATAAAGCCAAAGCGCGCGAGGTCCATCAACGTGCACTGGCTGGTGATCGTCCGGGCTTTCACAAAGCCTCTATGGAGCTGATGAAAATGCGCCCCGGACCGCTCGCCGAAAAAGCCCTCGCGTACATGGACGTGAACTATCAACCGCTGTTTGAGAAACAGTTTCGCGTGACAAAACCCTACGCAACGTTGATGGTCGACCGGATGAAAGAGATGGCGTTGATGGCGCGGACCATCGACGAAGATCAGTTTTTTACCATGCCCGCCGACATGTTTTTTATCAACCGACTGCAGTTTGGATTCTACAGCGTGTTAGCGCGACTCGACGTCGACGCAGAGTACCGCGCGTGCGAGCTGGCGTTTTTGCCCATCGACGAGTGAGCGAAAAAGCTATTCTTCGCCGCCCCAAAGACCCACGGTGCCACCGACCCAGTCAAAATCTTTGTTGTGGTCCACGCCGTGCATTTTTCCACGTGAAAGTCGGGAGAGATTCAAGATCAACCGAGGCTTAGGGTCTCCGTCTCGGCACGCAAACATCATGCGCACTTCGGCTTTGATCCCTGGTCCACTCAATGGCTGGATGTCTGGCGCGTAGGTGATTTTTTCTTGCAGCATCCAGTTGTGAAGCTCCGTCTCAGGGATCTTCTCGATGTCTTCACGCGTCACGTCCACGACCACGCCGGTGCCGGCAAAGCTGAACAGGGGCTTCAAAACGTAGTTTGAAAAATCTTCGGGAAGTTCGCGAATCTCGCTCAATAACCGGGCTTTTGGCACACTGTGGTGCTTCAACTTCGGGATCGTATACTTGGACCAAATCCAATACCAGTTGGGGTGCGGAACCCAGCTCAGGTCCAGATCCGCGTTCCAGTTAAAGGGCATCAAGATCCCTTTGCGCTCCATCTCGTCGAACACCACGCGGTTAAAAATCCGCTTGATCGGGACGCGCTTGCCGTCCACACGACGCCAC
>JANNCG010000344.1:0-5613 GCA_031386385.1 Myxococcales bacterium | reverse complement strand
GATTTGCCCGAGCTGGTGGCACCGTCATTTCGACTGAATCCCGCGTGCAGATGGAAAACCGAAAATCCTATCCCAATCCCGACGTTGATGCCGATGTTTACGCCGTTGTCCGTGTGAAATTGATTTTCACCCACAGAGGCGGACCACAAAATGGGCGCTGGCGTGTTGACCGTGTTGTTGACCCCAATGGCTGTGCGATGGTATTCAAACTGTTGACGATAGAACAGTCCACTGGCGCCGCTGCCATGGTGCTCAATCGATTTGAGCAGCGATTTTCCGAAGTCTCCCGGTTCGTACTGCAAGCGGTACTGTCGCACCAGATTTCCGTTTGCGCGCACAACAATCGCAGCGAGCCGAAAGCGCGTTCGCACGTCAAAACCCAAGCGAGCGTTGCTCGTGACGTCCGCGCGAAACCCCTCATCGAGCTGAAACTCAACGGTATAATACGCGGGCAAATCTGTCCCACCGGTCGGTGTAAGGTGCGAAGTGTACTCAATTGATGCGGGGTATACCTGCTCCCACTCTTGTCCTGCGGTCCCATCTGCGGCGAGGGGCGGAGGGTGAATATCGCGCGCGTAGTGGTAGACCATTTGGTTGCCAAAAATGTCCACAACGCGCTGCAAAAACCACTTGCCGATGTTGTGTGGCAGCTCTGGATCTTTGAGGCAACCCTCTGCATTTTCACCGTAATAATACGTTGTACCGTCTTGAGTAGTGACCTCCCAATGATACAAATTTGCAGCAATACCGATGCGGCGGATGCGGTCAAACGAGCCCTGAATGCGCCGATCACAAACGCTCACTCCATCGATTGGGGGTTGGCAAATGATGGATGCATTGTTGAGCAGGTACCGCTCGGTGCCGTCATACGCAGGGACGCCAAAGCGTGTGTCGACTTCTATCTCCGCGAGTGACAGATTCCACCCGATGCCAAGCCAGCCGTTCGCGTCCGCGCGTGACTGGTACTGAATCTCAAGCTGTGGCTGAATCCCCGAGCGTCCGGGCGGAACCTCGATCGCGAAGCTTGTCGCGGCGACACCCGAAGAATCGGCGCTTGGAGCCGCGATGCCTGAGACACCTGCGGTAGGACTCGCGGCTTGAATTCCGCTGATCGCGTTCATGTCCGCAGAGCCCGCTTGAGGGGCGTCTGGTGCGGCGAGCGTGGCAGCAATGTAGTCCGTAAAATGGTCCGTCAAGCTCGCAACCATGCGCTCGCCGGGACGACCGTCGCTCTGCACTGCGCGCCACTTTCGCTCGACTTCGTCGAAATAAAACACGCGAACGTCAGCCGTCCGCATCCCTGCCGGCAGCGTGTGCGAATCAACATCGAGTGACAAACGCACGGGCTTCGAAAAGTGAAACCCATGAGGTCCAAAGCGGTATCCACGTCCGCCTTCGGTGACATTTGTCATCCCGGGCTCAAGCGCAGGCAGCGCTGATCCCGCCAACGGCCGAACAGTGACCCGAGTGTTTTGCGCAACAGATCCGCTCTCAATCTCAAGTCGAGCGCCACCAAAGCTTAGCGTCGCAGCGCGGTCTGGGTGGACCCACTGTCCATACGGTGCGCCGGGATCTTCACGGACCTGCGTTGCGTTTGCTGCTGCGGTGGTTCGCACGGGTGCGCGACAGTGGTCTAGCTCTCGGCGTTCGGTCAGGATTTCGCCGTTAGTTAGCTCGGTGCGCAACTCAATCTGATGGGTGGCGTCCTGTCCCGATGGTTGAACTGCGAGCGAAAGAGCAAAAGTTCCATCGCGCTCGGTGAGTACCTGATGTGTCGTGTGATCAACGGTGATCTGCAGGTGATCGCCGCCCAAATGATCGCTAGCAACAAAGCCTCGTAGGTAGACCGTGCTATCAACACACGTGCCTTGCGAGGGCGCAGTGAGCACGATTCGACGCAAGGCGTTGGGCCTCGCCACAGGGCTTCCAGCCAGTGCGAGCTCGCCCACAGTGACGCCTGCTTCACGCGGTGCCGTCGCGCTCACAACAAACGATTGCGCATCAGTTAGAGAGTCAGGCACGGGGACAACGTTCCATCCTGCGTGCAAATTTAGCAATGGAATGCGAACTCGACTCTCACGCTCTGCGCCGCGCGCAACGACACTCAGCGAGCCGCGAAACGGCCGATCGACCAGAAGTGCGACCTCGTGGAGCTGTGTTGGAACTCCAAAATTCCATTGCGTCTCGGTCGAGGTGCTCGCGTCTCGCGCACTGAGCGACAGACCCGTCGCTGCGATGCCGTCCTGCAACGAGTGGACCCTTCGCAGCTGCTCGGCGGTGAGTGAAAGATCATCGGTGCTTCGTGCAATGTCTCGCACACAGACAACACTCACTCCTTCAACGGTGTACTCGCGGATAGCGCCCGATTGAACGGGCTCAAACTGAACGCTGTTCGTCCCCGCCAAAAGCGTACCTGGCGCCAGCTCTTCAACCTGCACCGTCTGCTCGGCGCTTGGCTCTGCGGGCGCTGTGAACGGCGCCGGGTTCCCGTTGATTCGTCGCGCGATGGAGGTCCAAGTTCGCACACCGGTTAACGCATATCGCAAAAACGCCCGCTTGCATGACTGAGGATCAGACACCGCAAACGAGAACACTCCGTTGGCGTCATCGCGCAGGCGATTTGCAGCGCTAATCACGGCTCTCGGATTTGCTGCGACAACTGTTTCTCCACTCACTGCGCCCGTCAACACTTCGTCTCTCAGGAGCGTCCCCGACACATGTGAATCTGGCGCAGCTCGTGCCCAAAGCTCAAGTTCGGCGACGCGATCCTGCGCAGAGTTGGCGTGCCAGTGCAGTTCGACATTCGTCAATGGAGCACTTGGCGCAAACAACTGCCGCTGCCAACGCGACTGAGATTCACGAAGTACAAACGGCTCACTTAGCGTCGCGCCAATGGATGGTTGATTCGTCGAGCCGCTTGAGGCGAATACTCGCAACGTGCCACCGGTCCCGATCACGGACACACCGCTGAGGATTTGTGATTCCGCGAGCGAAATGCGGATCACATAGTCACCGTTCTCACCGCTGATTCCGGTGTCGCTGCGACCGTCCGTCAGTGCGTTCCCCGCCAACGGAGAGGCTCCCACCACCAACAATTCGCGAGCCGTTGCTCGAACATTCACGTCGCCGCCAGGTGCCGACACGCGAGCTGGTGACACGACAGCAATCGGTGTTACCGCTGGTGCTTCACCTCGCGTTGCTGCCACCGTTGCTTGTGTCCGTGGCGTGGTGACTGCTGGGTTACTGGGTGCGCCGGTCGGCTGTGAACCGCAAGCCCCAACGGTCACTTGAACGACCGTTGCAATTGCGCCCATTACGAACCCAGAGAATCCTATCCTTCTCTTCGTTGAACTCATGAAAACTCTCCTGGAGTGTGTTGTTAATTCGTGTAGTGACTACATTGCTTGTGAGCGATAATTTAGACTTGTTTGTTTGTTTATCGGCTACCGTGGATCACTTCGCGCGCCGACAGAAACCACTGAGAAATGAGCTACGGATTGCACGGATACGGCACGCACATCGGCCACACCTCGCCCAAATAATGCGCGTATGCGCAAAACGCGCCGTCACCGCAGCCTGGGTGTGCTTCGTTGTCACATCGAGGGATCCACCCTGAACCCTCGCTGCAGATCTGCGGCACTCGGTTGTTGCGTGCGTATTCAGCAAGGTCCGGCACCCGCTCGATTCGCAAACACCGGCCCGTGGCTTCCGGACAGGTCGTTCCAGGCGGAGCATCGGGTCGACAGATAGCGATGAAGGGCGAACGCGTCAGGATGGGTGTTGGCGACGCAGCGAGCTGGTCACAAAAGCGATTGTTCGGCGGTCGTCCTCGAACTCCGTACTCAATCACGTCGCCAACGACGGCCCCGCCATCACCGCCATCCATCGCACCCGTGTTCGTGTTGCCGCAACCAGCGACAGCAGCCAAGAGCACAGTTGGCCCAACGATGCCGCGCAGAAATCTCAGTGAAATATCAGCTAAATGTGTGCGTGCGTGCGTGCGTGCGTGCAACTATGGTGCCGCCGCTGACTGACCGAACTCTATCCGGCGACGCAAATGTAACGGCCTGTTGTAGTTCGCGCACTTGTTGTGGCTTCGCAGCGGCATCGACACGTTGTGCTGGATTCGTTTTTTGAATGATCCTCATCGCCTCACTCTAAACTCTCTGCTGCCCCAAAGCAGCGCCGAACAAAACTAAGTGTGAGGGCAACGAGGGCGGCGCGTCAAAACAAATCTTCGCAGATCGCACGCGATCCGATGGTAGTCGAACAAGGACATCTGTGATTTTCCTGACGAAATCCACGTGTTCGCGATCTAGTCATTCGTCCAAGCTGCTTCGATCCGTCACGCACTTGCCTTTCAGACAGTGGCTGTCTAAGTGGGTGCGTCAACTAAGCACTGGATCTACCGCCCGCCAAATCGGCGCCAAAGCCCGAGAATTCACGGGACCAAAAGCTGCGAAAACCCGACAAATTTGCTCATAGAAACACTCGCAACGGGACTGCCGATTTTCCTTTCGCGAAATATATCGCTTCTGAACGATACTACCTACGCGAATATGCACCGTCGGTCGTTTCACGGCGCGATCAACCGATAGCGAACGCGCGCATGGCAAAGAAGCCCGAGCTCACGGGATGCGTCATTTCGCAGTTTAACTATTTCGAATTAACGAGTAAGACAATTGCATTCATCTCATGAATGCTAGGCTATGTTCGCGCTATTCTGCGCCCACTGGCGCGACCATCGGCGTCAACTTGGTGTCAGCGCTAAGCCTCTCGGCGACCGTTTCTTCGGCGATGCCAGGCTGTTGAATTTTTCGCTATATAGTTTTAACACGTTGGAGCTTGTTCATATGAAGAGTTTTCGCCGACTACCCTTTGTCTCTGTTTTGCTCGTCACGAATGCGTGTGTTTCGCCTGCTCCAGAGCTTATGGACAACGGACCCGATACGATGGAGGCGCGTGATTCCGGAGCGACGGATCACCCCGACTCTATGGGGATCGAGGTCACCACTCTGGACGTACCCGCATGGGACGCTACGCTTGTCGATGCAGTCAACGACGATAGGCCCACGTTTGATTCAATACCCGTCGATACGCCCACACTTGATTCCCCAGATAGCACCGATGTCCCGGGCCTGGACGTACCCAATCGGGTAGATATTCCTAACGTTGTGGACGTAGCGAATCCCATTGGGGATACGGGGGTCTGTCCTGTGCCGAGCGTGGCTTGCCCGATGGCCGGCTGTGTAGACCTGCAGACAGACAACACCCACTGCGGGGCGTGTGGCGCCCTGTGTCCCGCTGTCGCAAACGGCACCGCACAATGCACAGTTGGGGCTTGCTCGGCGATGTGCAACGCGGGGTTTGCGCTGTTGGGTGGACAGTGCGTTGTGGCGGGAGGATTTCCACGTCCCATTGCGCCGATGTCCTTGGGCAATGTCTCTGCGGCGACCCACTTTGCGCTGGGCTCTACCCCCTGGCGCCGATGGTGCATTGGTTGAGCTCTGCCGTGATCGCGCATGCACGATGATCATCGAGACGCTTCGTGTCGTGGGGACTTCAGTGCGTCCCACCAACGTCCTGCCTGCAAATGGCGTTGTGTTTTGGCGG
>JANNCG010000329.1:0-10024 GCA_031386385.1 Myxococcales bacterium | reverse complement strand
ACCGCCTCGGCTGACCGCCGCAAGAGAGAGTTAACCACGCACAGGTCCATGACGCTACTCAAAAAGTGAGAGGTACAAAATTTATTTTTGGCCTCCACGGTCTGCCTCTCGGGACCGCGCTGTTTACCGTGAGTTCGCTGGCGAAACGTTGGGCGCCGCTCTGACCGCTCGCACCCAGAGCACGCGAATCCGCTGGTACCGCTGCAGTCCAAAGGGAAGCTGAATGCGCGCAGGGTCGACCCCACCCCACTCGACTCCGGCAGAGAGCAAGTTGATCGACGGACCTGCCGCCATTGAGCCGTTGCCGAGCACCGATGGCTCACCCGCCGCGCCTGCATTGAGCGTAAACGGCGGATTGCGCGCAATTCTCAGTTCGAACTCCCATCGCACGCGCCATCCAGTGGGCGCCCCCTGCGCGTTGGTCACCCTCGGCATCACGCCCATCGAGGCGATGGCCTCACGAATGGCCGCGACCGCTTGCTGATCAAAAAAGCGCGTCCCTGAGGTTTGCGCCACTCGTACCCCCAGCATTTCACCCGCTGGCGAGTACTGCACCTCGACCTCCACTGCATAGCGGCTTGCGGTCGCCCGACCGGCTTGGCCGAGCGTGATGGAGGGGCGAAGGGTTGGGGAGTTCGGATGTGCGGCGTCGAGATCCGAGGCGGCCGCAGCGCCACGATCGCTAGCAAATACCCCGAGAGAATCTCGGGTGGCGGTCTCGTAAGCCTGCTGCCCTCCGGTGAGTACGCGGGTGATGCTCTCGGCAATTCCCGGGTCCGTGGCGCGAACAGGATGCCAGTGTTGACCCGCTTCGCCCGCCACTTGTCGCAAATAGCGAGTGGCGCCTGCGGGCCGAGGTGCGGGGCTGCTCCGGTCGCGCTCATCGCTCCACTGTTCGGACATACGTCGAAGGTTGTTGCTCATGCCGCCAACTCCTTGAAGTCCACGTGTCTCCGATTCGTCGGTCGGAGTCACAGGATTTTCGCTGGGAATTTCGCGCATCAGCCCTCGCACAGCGTTTGGAGTGTTTGTCAACAATGCCTGGCCTCGAGACGCTGCACCGACTGCATACGGATCCGCGGAGTCTCGCCCGGGACCAAAGACCGCTTCTCGCGAGAGTGACCCCGTGGTGGTCATTGACCCCGTCGGCTCTGGGGTCGCAAGGGCCGTTGTTGAAGGTCCCAATGGAACCTGCGAAATCTCGCGGAGCAGCGGTTGGCTTGGAGGCTTGCTATGCGACGGCGCGAGGGGTGTGGGTACCGGTCGCTCGATCGCGGCGACTTCAGGCTCATGTTCGGGCGCAAACTCCTGTGCGAGCTGTCGCCATGGCGCTGGAGTCCAGAGAGAAAACTCCATCTGGGTGAATGTTGCGGGATCGCGCAGCAGCGCGCCGGGTTTGGCAAATCGCGCAAACGCGACAAAACCCACGTGAACCGCGACGGACACAATCAGCGATCGGTGCTGCAGCGCGTTCATTAACCGTTACAGATGATACCCAGCAAACGAAGAGATTATTCCTACTTTTCGCCAGAGCTTTGCGCGTCGGCTAAAATTGAAACAATTCGCCTCGTTGTGTACTCTCTCGCGCTATGAATACTCCGGTAGACCTCATCGCCGTGTCCCGTGATCACGTGCAACGTGAAGTGAACAACTACGATGCGCTTGTGGTTGTTGCGTACTCTCCATTGAGCGCATCGCTCGAAAAGTTGGCTTTGCCCGAGGGCGGAGCCGCTGCCATTCATGCAGTGATGAACTCTGATCGAGCCTTCGCAAAAGGGGCGCAAGGGCCTGCGGTGTTTCCCGCGGCGGGCGTGTGCGGCGGGCGGTTGATTCTCGCAACGATGAACACCCTCGCGGACGACGTAGACGACGTTCGGCTCATCGCTGAGTGCGTTTCGCTTGCAATTTTGCGGGCAATTGCTGCGGGATCTCAGCGACCCTTGCTCGCGGTAGCCTATCTCGACGACGCGCGTTTTTCTCGCGCTCTCGATGTGGCGGCGCTCGCGGCGATGGCGACACAGTGGCAGGCCGTTGAGGCCAGAGAAGCAGGCAAAGCAGCAGAGCCGGTGAAGGCGATTGGGGTGATTGGTCTTGATCCCACAAGGGTGAGCCATCTTCGAGCCCTCGAAGCGGGCCGAATTCTTGCCCGCGACATCGTTGGAACCGAGCCCGAGCGCATGTCCCCTCTTCGCGTGGCAGAGCTGTGTGAGAGCGCGTTTGCTGGGACGAGCGTCAAAATCAGTATCGAGCGTGACACCAGCGCATACCCGTTGCTGAGCGCTGTTGCGCGCGCCTCCATGATGGTCCCGCGACATCATCCGTGCGTGATTCGGCTTGAGTACTTGCCCAAAGGAGAGGTCACTCGGACGCTGTTTTTGGCCGGCAAAGGCGTGACCTACGACACCGGTGGCGCGGACCTGAAGACAGGCGGCAGCATGGCGGGGATGTCCCGCGACAAAGGCGGGGCGGGTGCTGTGGCGGGCTTTGTTCGCGCGTGTGCAGCGGCCGAGCTCGCGGACACCCGCGTCGTGGCGCTTTTGGGAATGGTTCGCAACTCTATCGGCGAAGAGTCCTTCGTCAGCGATGAGGTGATCCCATCTCATGCTGGCGTGAGAGTGCGGATTGGCAACACGGACGCCGAGGGGCGGCTTGTTCTCGCTGACTTGCTGTCGTCGTTGAGACTGAGCGCAAAAGACGCAGTAAACCCAGTAGTGTCCTCCGTTGCAACGCTCACCGGTCACGTGATTCGAGCGTTTGGCCCCTACATCGGCGCGATTGAAAATGGCGTCGCACGAGGCAAAGGAGTGATCGCATCGCTGGCGCAGGGAGCGGAGCAGTGGGGCGAGCCAATGGAGTGGACCCGTGTTCGTCGCGAGGACTACGCGTTTGTAGCAGCGAGATCCAACGCCGAGGATCTTGTGAGCTCTAACCGACTCGCGAGCGTCGACACCGCGCGAGGTCACCAGGGGCCGTTTGCCTTTCTTGATGTCGCCAGCGGGTTGAAGACCAGCGGGCTAGCATACGTTCACCTCGACATCGGGGGAGGCGCATTTTTGCCTCTCGATTGGCAATTTGGCAAGCCCACCGCCGCACCACTTCTTACGCTGATGTCGTGGGCGTCAGGTCACTCGCTGTAAAAAATTCGCGGTCAGCGCGCTGTACTTCAAGTGTGCGGGTAGCTTGCTGGCGCGAGATGAAGGGGGCCTTGACCGTGCGCGTGACGGGAGAGATTCACGTACCACGCGCCGGCCATGGCGGTCAGAATGACGGCGGTAAGAATGCGTCGAAAGACTGTGTTTTTCCACGCAGAGTTGAGATGGGTTCGACCGCTGATAAGTTGCGCAACAAGGCCCAACACGAGCAACACCGCGAGTGTAAAAATGAGCGGTGATGCAGGGTTAGCCAACAGTGCGTAAGCTATATCCCCGTGCGCGAGTGCTGCGAAGCCGCGGGTCATTCCGCAGGACGGACACGGGACGCTAAAGATCAACCGTGAAGGACAGACGATCACGCCGCTGTGGGTGGCCTTGCCAGAGTACAGCGCGATGGCCGCGAGGCCGCTGATGACAAGCGCCGTGCCCGCCCGCAGTCGCGGTGAGTTTGCGAGCGCTTGAAACATCATTGAGCTTTACTCAGGAAGCAGAGAGTTGCCCTGCGCGTCCTTCATCTTGCCCATGCCGATCATGATCATGTCGATGATCCACCAGATGCCCAATCCGCCACAGGTCAGAAGCTTGGCGATGCCCAATCCTGTTTGACCGAGATAGAAGCGATCGCCGCCCCAAATCCCAGTAAAATAAGAGAGCAAAAACGTCATCGACTGTGAGCGAGTGGGCGTCCCAACGATGGGGTCAGTGCGAAGTGGGCGACCTTGAACGTCGCGCATCTTGCCCATCCCGATCATGATCATGTCGATCACTGCCCAGACGCCGAGGCCACCACAGGTCAGCAACTTCGCGACGCCGAGGCCGGTCTGACCGAGATAGAAGCGATCGCCGCCGTATGCACCCAAAAATACGCTGACCAAAAACGCGGTGCCTTGGTCCTTGTCACTCACGCCACCGGGGACCATCTGTCCCATTCCACCGTAGCCGCCGCCCATGGGAACCATGCCTCCTTGCGGAGCTCCGAATCCACCTTGTGGAGCTCCGAATCCGCCCTGCTGCGGGGCGCCGAAGCCCTGCTGCGGAGCACCAAAGCCCTGCTGTTGCGGAGGAGCGCCAAATTGTTGCTGTGGTTGCGGAGCGCCAAATCCACCTTGTGGGGGTGGAGCGCCGAAGCCGCCTTGCTGCTGTGGAGGTGCACCGAATCCACCACCCTGTGGAGGGGGAGCGCCGAAGCCCTGCTGTTGTTGCGGAGCTTGTGGAGCAAACCCTCCCTGTTGGGGAGCTTGTGGAGCAAATCCACCCTGTTGCGGAGCTTGTGGAGCGAAGCCACCCTGCTGTGGAGCTTGCGGAGCAAATCCGCCTTGTTGGGGCGCGCCGGGCGCTGGAGGCCAGCCTCCTTGACCACCGCCACCACCACCACCGGGTGGCCAGCCACCTTGACCGCCGCCTTGACCGCCATTTGGATCGAAACCCATCGCTATACTGCCTCCGAGAAAAGATGAAAATTGTTGTTGAAATGTCGCATTGATTCGAAAATGTTTCGCGCGCGCTTCTTAGCATCCTTTTCGGACGCTCGTCACTACTTCGAATGAGCTTAGAAGCAGTCCAAGTGAACTCCAGATAAATGGCGAGTGTTTTCGCGTGTGGTTCGCTGGTAGAACTGCGTGCACCAATGGCTGACAGAACACAAAGTGGCCCGCTGAGCGACTCGATCGAGCTGTATATTCGAACCTACTCATCGCTGCTTCGCAGCACGGGAAGCGTGAGGGTTCGGGCGTTTGAAGAAGCTCATGCGTTTAGCGATTCAACGCTGCACAGCGGGGCTCGCGAGGTGATCCCCGACGTCGCTGCGTTTGCATACAGCGCCGCAAGGTTGCCGTCCTGCATGCCAAAAGTGCGCACGATCGTGCTAGGCCAATCTCACGAGCAGTTTGAGGCCGCAGGGATGTCGGTTCGCAACTGGAGCACCGTTCGCACACGGGGCCGCCGCAGGCCTCTTCGTTTTGATGACAAAGAGACCCTTGCGGTGTTTACCACCAGTGCGAGCGACATTGATGACCTGGTTCCGATTGTCACTGCGTATCAGATTGAGTGGAATAAGCTGCGCAATCGGCTCATCGGCTCAGCCCTCGGGCGCGCGATCTCGCGCTTGCAAGAAGGTGACTCGTTCTCGGTCGACGAAGCAGAGCTCGCCGCGCTGTTGGGCCTCGACGTCAACGGAACTGCAACCATTCGAGCCGCGCTTGATCCAACCCTTGACCAAACATTGCGCGCCATGGTCGAGCGCGAGTGTGACCTGGTGGTTCGAACATTA
The DNA here is from genome assembly GCA_031386385.1 of Myxococcales bacterium. GTDB lineage: Bacteria > Myxococcota_A > Polyangia > Polyangiales > JANNCG01. The sequence continues at coordinate 4,603 of JANNCG010000329.1, read as the reverse complement.
AGTACAAGCTATGTGGGCTATCAGCGAGCCGCGCATCGGTGGTGGAGTGGCATTGAGCCCGTGTATGTGCAAGAGAGCTTTCCGAAGCGCCCTCCAGTGTACTTTGTTTCGTCTAACTCGCATTCAGCACTCAATTTACTGGGTGGATATGCGCGTGCCCATCAGGACGAGGTCGTCCGGTTTGCGAGGCGCAAGAACCCAGAGCGCCTGGCAGAGGTCGTCGAAGAGGCAACCGCGCGCGGCGACACTTCTACATTATTAAATCTCTCGTACTACCTGCTTCGCGCCTACATTCACGAAGAGGGCGAGAGTGCGGACGAGGTGGCGCGAAGGCTCAACGCGGTGCAAGCTTATGACGGCGAGAGCGGTGTACGGGTCGTGGACAGCCCGGGCAAGGTGGATGTGGGGGCGCAGATCATCCATCTTCGTGAGGTTCGCGAAGAGCGCCTAGATCCTCGCGTCGTTGTGCCCGGACTCGAGAAGCTCCAACAGAGCGATGCGGTGATCGTCAACATTGACTATCCCCTTGGGATGGCGGCGTTTCATCTGTTTACGCGCCTGGCCCAGGGCGTTGGTCCGATCTGTGGGGCGTACGTGATGGGCAAAGCCGCGACCCTCAACGGGCGCGTTGGAGACGTGATGCTCTCGGACACTGTTTTTGATGAGCACTCTGGCAACACGTACCTGTTTCGAAACGCATTTAGCGCAGTCGATGTGCAGCCATTTTTGCAGCGGGGCACTGTGTTAGATGGGCAAAAAGCGCTTACGGTGCGCAGCGCGTTTTTGCAGAACCGTGACTACATGGGCCGGTACTACCACGACGGCTACTCGGTGCTTGAGATGGAGGCTGGACCATACTTGTCAGCGATCTTTGAGTTGGCTTTTCCGGATCGCCACCCACGCAACCAGGTCGTGAACTTGTCTAACGTCGTCCCGTTTGAGTTGGGGATAATTCACTACGCTTCGGATACCCCATACTCGCGGCGGCAAGAGTTGTTGAGCAAATCACTGTCGTACTTTGGCGTTGAGAGTACCTACGGTTGCACCGCAGCGATTCTACGGCGGATCTTTGCGCGTGAGGTTCAGCGGTTAAGTGAGCTTCGGCAACCCACGCGGATCGGCGGATGAGCTCTTCGTTTTCATGCTATCCTTGCGTTTGTTCGCGTCAGAGACGTCGGCGCACAAACCACCATGCAGGCACTTGAAAAATCGCCGAACCAGCTAGCGGTCGTGAGTCGGGCTGTGCCCACCGTCACAGCCATGCAGGTGTTGGTGCGCGTGCACGTTGCGGGTGTGTGTCGAACGGACGCAGCGGTGGCGCGCGGGGACATTGAGGTACGGGTTCCGACCATTTTGGGACACGAGGCGTCGGGGACAATTGTCGCTGCTGGCTCAAGCGCTCTCGCCTCTCGTTTGGGCGAACACGTTGCGATCTGGCCCTTTCAGCACTGTGGTCGCTGCACGCGGTGTCTCGCGAGAGAGTGGTCAAACTGCGCGCATCCCCAGATGCTCGGTGTCGATCACGACGGTGCATTTGCCGAATATATCGCGGTAGAGAGCGACTGCGCGATCGCCCACTCAACGCTCTCGCCCCGTGAGTTAGCCTACGCTGAGCCCGTCTGTGCGGCGCTCTCAGTGCTGCGTGCGCTCGGTCCAGGACCGTATGGGACGCTCGCTTTGATAGGCGACAACCGGATCGCTCAGCTGACTCGCGAGATCGTGGCGCCGGTGATTCAACAAGACTTGCACGTTATACCCATTGACGCGTTGAGTGGGATCAAGCAAGACTCATTCGACACGCTGATCGAGAGCAGCGCGAGCGCCGAGGTGTTTGCTCAACTCGTTCGCATCGCGCGGCCGGGAGCGACGATCGTATTGAAATCTCGCCCCCCGCGTCCGGTGGCGATCGATCTGCGGGCTGTGGTGCAAAAAGAGCTTCGCTTGGTGGCTGCCAACTACTCCGATTTCTCACAGGCCATCCAATGGCTGAGCGAGCATCGCGCGCAGATCCAGCCCTTGTTGGGTCCAGTGTTTGCGCTCGCAGAGTTTGAGCAAGCGTTTGCTCGCGATGCTGTTCGCGAAGCAAACAAGAGCTTCTTGGCTGCAGACCCGCTGCTGGCAGAGCGTTGGTAGCTGTGTATGTGTGGTGTCGTAGCGATCTTTGATCCCAAGCGTGACGTGGCTCGATTCGGGGTTCAGCATTTTCTAAAGACCCTCGCGCACCGCGGGCCTGATGGGAGCGGCGTTTGGTACTCGGCGGACGGCCACTGTGCGCTCGCACATCGGCGACTCAGCATGGTGGATCTCGCAAATGGACAGCAGCCATTGGTGAGCGCGAATCAGGCTTTTGCCTGCGTTATCAACGGCGAACTGTATGATCCCGACAGCGCGTTGCGAAGCGAACTTCAGGCGAATGATCTGCCATTTCGCACGCGATCAGACAGTGAGCTGTTGCTACAGGGCTTTGTCGATCGGGGCCCGAAGATTTTCTCGCAGCTACGTGGAGAGTTTGCGGCAATCGTCTATGACGCCCAGACACAGACGCTGCACGCGGCCCGTGATCCCTTTGGCATCAAACCCTTAGTGTACGGAACAATCGATGGAGCCTTGGTCGTCGCATCAGAGGCCAAGATGCTCTTTGCGCTGGGGCATCCGGCAAAGTGGGATCGAGGTGCGGTTCAGTTCGCGATGCAGTGGCAATACTTACTGCCCGATCAGACGCTCTTCGAGGGCATCCGGCTGCTTCCCGGTGGAGAGCAGCTCACCGCTCAGGTGGGCTCGCAGGACACCGTCGCGTCGGCACGAAGCAAGACTCCGTGGGAGGCACACTTTCGCGCGCTTCTTCAGCCCCGGTTGGCCCAATCGTCGCACGAGGACTTGCTCGTTGAGTTGCTTCGAGAGTCGGTTCAGGTTCGGATGCACGCAGAGGTCCCCATGGGGGCGTACCTGTCTGGGGGTGTTGACTCGAGCGCGGTGTCGTTGCTGGCGTCGAGGTGCACACAGTCCTCGCTGCCGGTGTTTACTCTGGGATTTACCGAGCATAACTCGACAACGAAGCTCGCCGACGGCGACGAGTCGATGCTTGCGCAGCAGTTTGCAAATCAGCACCAGCTCGCATGGACAAACGTGATCAGCACGCCCCTTGAGCTCGTCGAAAACACAGCGGCTGCGGTGTTCGCAAGCGAGGGACTTACCATCAACGGACACCTCGCAGCAAAGTGGAAGCTCTCGCAGGTCACGCGTGCTCAAGGTGTAAAAGGCGTGCTTGTGGGGGAGGGCGCGGATGAGCTCTTTTTGGGGTATCCACACTTGCTCATGGATTGGCTGAGCGCTGAAGGGATGAGCACTGAGTCTGTGCTTGCGAAGTTTTCGCCAGAGTCATCTGTGATGCTCTCAAGCGAACGAGCGGACGATTTGCTACCTCTCGCCGTGCGCTGGGGAGCGGTGCCATCATGGCTTGGACCAAAGTATTTGCGAGGAAAATCGCAGCAGTTTCTGCTTCATGAGTCCGTTCGTTTTTCCGATGCATCGAGTGCCCTCGCGGCGCTGGTTCATGGGATTGAGGCGCACACATCGCTCGCCGCCGACTCGCACCCGGTTGAAAACGCAGCCCGAAGCTGGAGCGCGCTAGCCCTTAGCTCGTACATCTTAAAGACCCTCGGAGACGGAACGGAGATGGCCCATGGCGTCGAAGGACGGGTGCCTTTTTTGGATCCCATGTTGGCGGTGTTTGCACAGAGTCTGTCGGTCCGTGAACGCTTCAAAGACAACGTAGAGAAGGGGATGCTTCGGTCCGCACTCGCCTCCTTGGTGGGGCCCGAGGTCGCCTATCGTACCAAACGCCCGCTGGTCACTCCGTTCGCCGCACGAGATGCAAAGGCGCACGAGGCGATGCAGTACCACCTGCGGGATTGGTATGGCCGCCCGTCTTGGGTTGACCCGGCTGCGCTGGATCAGTGGCTCGATGGGGTACGACGAATAGCTGGAAAAGATCGCGTGAAACATGATCCCACGCTGTTTATGTTGCTCAGCGCTGGGGCTCTCGAGCGCTCTTTCAATCTCAAGTGCGATTGGTAGTTATGACCGAACAGTGGTGGTTAGAGTTTTTCGACAATGACTTTGTAGATGCGTTTGCGCAGCAGGACACCCATATCGCGCCGGGCGTAGAGTGCATCGAGCGGGTTCTGAATTTGGCTCCGGGACAAGCGGTGCTCGATCAGTGCTGTGGGTTTGGGAGAATGGCGATTCCGTTGGCGCGCAAGGGTTATCGCGTTCACGGAGTCGATGCGATGGCGAGCTATGTCGCCCAAGCGCAGCAGTCTATCAAGGACTCCCGAGCGGAGGCGACGTTTGAGCAGGGCGACGCACTAGAATGGTCCAAACCCGGACACTTTGATGCGGCTTACAACTGGGGTACGAGCTTTGGGTATCTCTCAAAAGATGGCTCCAACCTCAGGATGCTTCAACGTGCCTTTGACTCACTACGGGAGGGAGGACGCTTTGCACTTGAGTACTACTCAGTCCCCAAGCTCCTTGGCACGTTTGTGGGCCAGAGCAGCTACACCATCTCGACCCCGACCGGTGGACTTACCGTGACCCGGGT
>JANNCG010000327.1:0-2795 GCA_031386385.1 Myxococcales bacterium | reverse complement strand
TGTCCCGCTTCGGTCGACAGCCTCAACTGCTGAAAGGTCGTGATCTCATCGCTCCATAAAAACACGGCATCGAGACGAAATTCACCGCGAGTGACGACGCTGATTTCTGCAACCCCATTGGGGTATTGCTCGGGACGACCCCAGCATCGCCACTGCCCATCGACCCGCCCACAGGTGCTCGCCGCGTCGGCATTGAGCATCGAAAATCTTGCGATTTGCCAGTCCGATCGATAGTGAGAGTTCCAGCTTCGATCTTGCAGTCCACACTGCTCCTCGACGAAGACCCTTGGTACTGCGACCTTCGGAAGACGCCCACCACAAGCCAGCACGATCGGACAGCAAAACAAGACGTGGCGCAAGGATACGACCGTTGCGCGTCGATAGGACTCCCTCATGGTTTGTGGGCAACTGATCGCTCACGTGTGGACTGTGTGACAGCGAATCGCAACGGACTGCTGCTCAGCGGTGCGCATAGAGTTCGCTCAGAACACTCGACGTGGGCGAGACGCGACGCGCTCACTCTCTCCGAGTTGAGCGAACGAGTTATACCCCATGCAAAACGCTGCGCCGAGACGGGTCCACGCACAGGCGTGAATTTGACTCACGGCCATCCCAACGATAGGGCCTGCGGACACTGGTAGCGCAAACTCTGGACAGCGTGCATGCTGTGAACCACTTGGAAATTCGCACCAAATTGTCGATTCGCCGCGCAGCACGCACGAGCCGATGTTGTCCACGTCTGTAGCGATGTGCCGAACTAACGAGACTGAAGAGATGGCTGCTTGGGCCGCTGTCGCAACATCCGCAGCCGCGCGATCGCTGAGCACCATTGGCTCAACCACTGGAGCGAACCAATCTCGAGCAGGGCCAACTTGCGGTTCTCGCACGCGATCGTGAAACCTGCGGCCAGCCAAACCTCCCCAGCAAAGCGTACGAGAGTGTTCGACAACACATGAATAGCCGTCGCCGGCGATCAATGATTCGGCATCAGTCCAAGCGCCGATCCGTACGGGCGAGCTTCGTGTTCGAAAGAGCGAGGCATAGTGGCCCCCCGGCCACGCATCAGGACCCGTACGATGAATCAGCCGTGTCTCGGTCAGTTGTCCTGCGGTTCCAAGACCCCAACAATACACAGAGTGGTCTTCGAGCAGAGCGCACGAATGTCCCCAGCCGACAACCATGTCCTTGGTGTGCGCCGGGAGCGACACCGAACGAAGCTCACACTGCGGCGCGGAGCGGGTCGCGTGGATCCTACCCACAGAGCTGTCGCCCCAGCACCACACTTCGCCGCGCTGCGTCGCGCAGGCTGATCGTGAGCCAACTCCAAGGGATGTTGCTCCGTGAATTCCAATGACGCGCACTGGCGAGAAATGATCGATGAAGTCGCCGCTTCCTAGTTGGCCAGATTCGTTGCTGCCCCAGCACCAGACTTCGCCGTCAGCCGTTCGCAAACACGCAAAGCCGTCACCTTCTTCTCGCTCTCGAACGTTCGCCCCGAACCCTGGTGGCAGTCGAACATTCGCTTGCCAGCTTAAATCATCCTGCGAATTCGTTTGCGTGACCACAGCGCCCGTCCACTCATAACACCGGGACGGGTCACCATCAGTGCTGCGTTCGAGACAGATGGCCGAGCTCAAAACCTGAAGGCGAGCGACTGCCGAAAATTGAGCACTCGGAGCAACAACAGGCAGCCGCACCGAGCCATACACGCGTCGGAGATCGCCGCCGTGTCCAACACGGATCATTTCTGAGGCATCTCTATAGCGAGCTACATTGCCACCCCAACAGCGTGCATTGTGCCCCTCGGTCAACGCGCAACAGACGCTCAGCCGACACGCAACGCTGACATAGTGGGTGTCCGCGAGCGCACGCGATTCGTGCACTGAGACAATGGCAGGGAGGCAGCTCGCGCAGAGTAAAGCGGTGAACACAGTCGTCGTTGCGATCAGCACTTTCACGAGCCCGACGTAGCGTAGCACCTCGCGAGCGCTTTGAGCAAAGGTGCGCGCAGTGGCACGACACGAGCAGAGCTACTGGGCTGTTGACGCGCAACGCTTGCCGAAGTTGGCGACAACGATGGCTCAATGCGCAATGACGGAGCCACTCGTACGATCGGTACGCTCGCCCCAATTCTCACTCGCGCCGAGCTCGCCAAACACCTTCGTTAAATTAATCGCGACAGGTGCTAATTTCGTCGCGTCATAATGTGCTGCAAATTCATTGACAAATTGCCCGCGTGTTTTGCCTGGACGCCGACGTTCAGGCGTGTGAACGTGGCTCTAGGGCGGACCCACTCGAAAGATCGCGAGGTGAAAATGCTGCTGGCGATTCAAGGCAGCAATGCCCGAACCCGGCGAGGGAGCGCAGACTCGACTGGATCTCCGAGCTGCCTGAGTGTGTTCGAACCCCAGCAGAACACCCGCCCGTTAACCGTCCACGCACACGCGTGACTCACACTCACAATGACCTTTGAAACCGCGCCGGCGGACTCTGGGATAGTCACGGTTTGCATCGTTGGAGGTTCTCGATAGCTTTGAAAAACGCAGCGAATTTGACGATCTTGCGCAAGTGTACAATTTCCAGCGCCAGGAGTATTAATCGGCGCGACAATGGTTTCAGTTGGGATTGCGTCGATCAAATCCGCGAGCCATAGGTTCGATTGCGTATCAAGTGCGCGCGGTGTCGTTGTGTGCCGACCAATCCGTTCAACTGACGGCTCACCTCCTGGTCCAAGTGTACGCAGATTGAACCGCTGAATCAGTCCCCAACACGTGGCGGCGCCCTCTGCTAACACA
>JANNCG010000295.1:0-7750 GCA_031386385.1 Myxococcales bacterium | reverse complement strand
ACGTCAATGGAGACCAAGCCAAAAACAGCCCACATCGCCTCGGCGCGGCCAGCGCCCCCATGGGACCAGCCACCATCGGGCTGTTGGTTCTCCAGAAGATAGGTCGTGCCTTTTTGAATCACTCGATCGGCGTCTCCCATGCCAAGGAGTCGAAGCGCATACACCGTCTGTCCGGTCGCGAATGCACTGGAATTTCTCTGCGCATTTGCATCAAATCCCCACCCGCCGTTTTCATTTTGCCGAGCACGCAGCCGGTTGCCCAAGGTCTGCAGGATCGGCTCAGTGGGCATGGCTCCGGCAGCGATCAGTCCCATCACTGCGTAGTTGATTTCAGCGATGTTTGTCGCAGGGCTGTCGCTAATCTGTCGTGCCCGCTGTTGCATCCAAGCCTCTGCACGGCGCATGGGGTCCACCCAACGTGGGTGAGCGCTGCGGTCAAACGCAACGCGCCATGTCTGGATGGCCTGCGTCGTCGCTTGCATGGGTCCCGCAACAACCGGAAACCTCGTGTCGTCCGAACGCACACTGCCATCTTCAGTTTGAAAACGCAGCAGCCTCTCAGCGACCGCGAGCAAATCGTCTCGCACTCGCGCATCCACGAGCACGTCGACTTTCGCAAAAGCTGCCCCGCCAAAAGCTGTAGACGTCGCAGGCATCCCCGCGCTGGGTCCCACGCCGAGACCCGCTGGCTGTCGATGTCCACCGGGGATCTCTAAGATCCCGCGCAAGAGCTCGCTAAAGTCTCGCTCATTGACGTCGTATTGGTGATGTCGTCCCACCGCAAGGGCCTCAACAGTCACCGCCTGCACGTGGCAGCCAAAGCAGTTGTGTTGGGTTTGCCACGCCAACGCGTCACGAGACACAAACCCTAACCCGCGCTGCGCAGCTCGACGCGCGTTTGGATTGACCTGCGTCGCGGAGGATACGGTTCGAGCCCCGCGTTGAACCGGAGCACATTGCAGCTCAGGCGCGAGCGCAAGAACACTCGTTGTTGGGGTCGCGCTCGATTGTGCACTGCTCGTTGCAAGGACCTCCGTATGTGCACCAACGCTGCTTGTCGTGTGCGTCTGCAGCGCGCTCGCAGTGGGTCTTGAAGTGCGGGTGCATTGCGCCATGACCCCGGTCGAGACCATGAGAGTGGCCCATGAAATCACAGGCAAAATACGAGCATAAGTGCGTCGATTGAACGACCCACAGCGAGACGAAACCATGACGATGCCTTTGGTGAATGAAAGGTTTGAAGAGCGGCTGTCTCGCTACAAACGCTTCAACCATTCATTGGATCTAACGAAAAATTTTATTAGCGTTCGTTGATCTCAACGGTCATCCCACCACCGTTGTACGTCATCCGCTCGGTCCGCAAGCGTGACTGTGTGACTCGAGCGTCGGGACCCACTCCAGCGTAGGTCTCGTGCTGACATCGAAACACCAACACACGACCGTCGAGCCCCATCTGACAACGCCGCACGACGTTTGCCGCACAACAGTGACTCAACCCGCCGCGACGGCCGTCTACTGAAAGCTCACCAGCCCACGCAAGGTTGAGGTCCTCCTCGGTCCAGCGAAGCACAGTGATGTACTCGCTGCCGTCGTTGGTGCGTGCGCGAATAATGATCTCGGCTCGTCCATCGCCGTTCAAGTCTGCGCTGTACGCTTCTTGCGAGTTGCCTTCGTACGCAGAGTTCACGGACGGCGCAAACTGAAACACCAACCGCGGTCGACGGCCGTTGGTGTCGATCAACGCAAAGTGCGCGTGCGCATGACCGCTCATAGCCACCATGGGAGATAGATTGCGCTCGTGTCGCGAAAATTGCATCACAAGCATCCCCGAAGCGCCTGCAATTCTCCATGCATTGTCATAGACAACCCGAGAGCCTCGCTCGTACCATCCCTCGGTTTCGTCAACGGTCCTTCGTCGCGCGCGAGGCGCGATCATCCGCATCGCCTCAGAGTCCGTAAGCTCGGCATGTTCGGCCGGTGGGAGCGGCTGATCACCGGGAGGGTCGATCAAAAACGCCGTAACCGCCACGTTTGTCCCTTCGGGCACGCACACATCCGAGCGCAACAGGACAGCTAGCTGCCGTGTTGATGGCAGCTCGCGCACGTCTGCAACGCGAGTGTATGGAGCCCAAACCATGCGACCCGTGGCGGGCTCAGACACCGCGACGGAGGGAATATCCACTGCGTTGCCGCCGGACGATCCGCGACGAAACTGCACTCTCGTTGACCGTCCATCGGCGCTGGGGGTCACCTGAGCGTCGCCGAGATCACCAATCGCAAATGTGCGCGTGGCAAACGGTGCGTTCACGCAGCGGGTGGCCGAAGCGTTTTGCTCTGCCGCGGGGAGCATTGTCCCTGGCGCCATCCGACCCCTGGCGTCGTTGATTGACCGCACGATTCGCGCGTCAATCTCACGAAATATCGCAGGGTCCCGTTGTGTTCGGAGTCGGTCTAAATCAACGTCAGTGGTGAGACGAACCCGAGTGCGTTCGTCCCGTGTGCCCACGCTGACCAATGTCACGTGCGAGAAGCCCCCAACCACCGTAGGAACACGTTCGACAAAAGTCAGCGTCCCTGCGGCACGGTCATACCCCACAATTTCATCACGCACACCCGAGGGCGGAAACGTCTGAATCATTGGCGACGCTGCGTCCACCAAACGTCCGGCGTCCATGGGCGGGCGACTCTGCGCCATCAGCGTGGTCACGCTTACGCCCGCTAAGAGAAGAACTGGGAGTCCACGCGAAGACTTGAGGAGAGATTGACTATAGGAATTCATGTTCGACTCAATGGGTAACCACTCGAAGTGTCAGAATGTTTGGGAATGTAACAGATTGCACTGTGCGGTCCAAACCGTGTTTGCCGCAAGACATTGTCGACGTTGACTGTTATACATTCATTCAACTATCCCGCTGGAATTCCAATGAATCGTTCATTTTCTCTTTTTACCACGACCGCAACGCTCGCTGTCGCGCTCTCTATTCATAGCTGTCGCGGAGGCGGATCACAGTCAACTGGTGAGGGCTCTTCTGGGTCACAGACAGCCTCCTCGGCTGATGCAGGAGGCTCCGGCACCACGGTAGCCATGACGGGATCCGATGCTGGCGTTGTGAGTGGCGATTCTGGCGTGCTATTTACCGCACCGACCACAGCGATGAGCGACAACGCCCGCAGGCTTTTTTCAGAGGGATCTGCGGCCTATAGCCGTCGAGACTTCTCTGCTGCGGCGCGTGCGTACCGTCAGTTGTATGAAGAGTACCCAAGTGTCGAGATGGCGTTTAATCTCGCGCGAATCTACGAGCGAATGGGAGAGGTCGCAGACGCGATTCGACTGTATGAACGCGTCCTGCAGAGCAACCCACCTGCGGAGCAGCGCGTCGGGATCGAGCTAAGCATCACACAGTTGCGGGCATACGAGCAGCGCCGCACCGCCGGGATCGCGCAGAGCCCTGCCACCTCGGCGCAGCTCAACCAAGAAGGCGTGACGTGGTTTCAGCGGGGGGTGAGATTTTTTCAAGCTGGGCGATATCCGCAGGCGCTTCAGGCCTTCGAAGAGGCCGCTCGATTTTTGCAAACACCGGAGCTGTTTTATAACCTCGGGATGGTGCATGAGCGAATGCACAACTACGGTCGCGCGATTGAGTTTCTTACACAATTTGCAGATCAATCGCGAGGGTCTGCCGAAGAATCCATGATCCGACAGCACATCGAAGAGTTGCAAAATAGACAGCCCTAGCTCTGTCCATTGCGCGGGGATGTATCACAGCAGAGAGCTAGCGTTGTTCGCGGAGAAGTCCATCGGCACCGAAGAACAACTCACGATCGCGCCAACGCACGCTGTCGAGCGTGAACGAGTGCACCCAAGCCCACGCTAACACCCAGTCACTCACAATCGCTGCACTCCAAGCCTTCAGTGACAGGACGGGGATGCGACACGCTCTACGCGCGGCGATGTACGCCAATTGGCGAGCCACAAACGCGATCACGATCGTGACCACAAGCACGGGGTTGTGCTGCCCGCTGATCAATAAAACCACAGCTATTATGCTCTGAATCCACGGAGCGAGAAACAACAGTGGATACGACAAGAGCAACGCAGGTCGCTGCTTTCTCAGCACCAGTAGCCATCGGGCGAAGCGATCGCGCACTTGACCCACTGAGCGTCCACAGACGTTTGACCAGGCCATCTCAGTGGTCTCAGCCAACGTGCTGAATTGCGTATCCTGCAGGCGACGCGCGAGCTCTAGGTCCTCGCCGAGGTGCCTTGTTAATGCAGCAAAGCCACCCATTGACGCGAGGGCATCTGTGCGCACGGCGAAGAGCTTGCCAACAAATGAGCCTTTGTCGATTCGAGATAGAAGAGCAAATGAGTGCAAAGATCCACTCAAAATACCCTGCGAAACCGCGTCGCCCCAGGTGGCCCTTGAAGAAACGAGTCGCTCGCGAACCACGACCCAACGAGCCGCCTCTCCCAGCTTGAGTGACTCGACTACGCCTCGCAGATCTACACTCTCCAGGTCCACGTCAGAGTCTGCGACGATGACCATCGCGTCTTGAGAGTGCAGAGCCATCACCGCGCTCAACTGCGCACATTTGTTGTTTGGTCCCTGAGCCCTGGTCAGAACCAGCTCGGCATCGAGCCCCTTAGCAACGAGGGCTTTAACAGCCTGCTGGGCGAGAAGATAAGATCCATCGGTCGTCTCGGACACCGCCACCCGCAGACACCACTTTGCGCCTTCTGGCAACACGGGAACACCCTGCAAATTGCTTAGCAAAAAGGCATCCCCACCAGCACACGGACGCACGATCACTATGGAATCGTTCCCTTTCAACGCGGGTAAGCGCTTCACGCGCCGTGAAAGCCATCGCTGCACCCACTTCGGGACCCACGGGACAGCGATCGTCCACAGAACGGCACAGCACACCGCGACAGCCCACAAAAAAATCGCGTACGCCACGATCAAGCGAGCGGCCGCGAAAGTCACCCGCCCTTGTTCGCCTGCGCTTCGCGCTGAGAAGACGAGGTCTCTTCTTTTTGCTCCGCTGGTGCGCTCTCTTTTTTGACCCGCTCAACCACCACGGTCTCGTCATCTCCGATTGAACGCCCAAGCACTTTCTCAACAATCGCCCTGTGATCTTGCTCATGCTCGTGCGGGAGTGCGTCGTCGTCGCTATCGTACGAGATCAACAGCTCACGCTTGCCGGTCTTGGGATTGTGTCTGAAACGAATGGTGACATCAGCCATGGTGAATGGGTCCTTGTCGTACGTCTGTTGGATGCGGGGAGTTACGAAATGTTACGAAGTGCCGCCGCTGCCGTCATGGACGGTGGCAGTTTCGGTGGAGGTGGGTGTTTGCGTTTCGTCGCTTTTGTTCGTCCCAACGAAGCTCTTGATCCCGGCCGCGTCGAGAATCTTCTTCTCAAGCAACAACGCGACGAGCGCTTTGTGCAGCGGCTCATTCTCCTTGAGCAGCCGGTCTGCGCGGTCGCTCTCTTCTTTGAGGATCCTGTCCATCTCAGAGTCGCGTACCGAGAGTCTGCCCTCGGCCACCGTTCGGCCCTTCGGGCCATCCTCGTCCTCGAGCATCACGCGAACACCCATTCGGGACATACCGTACTGCTCAACGAGCGCACGCACGATCGTATTGGCTTGCTGCAGATCGGTCCAAGCGCCGATCGAAAACTCATTAAATACGAGCTTTTCTGCGGCCATTCCGCCAAGGCCGACGCACACCTCCGCGCGCATATCTTCTTCGGTCAGGGCGTACGGACGCGCACGTGCTTGGCGCAGGACATAACCCAACGCGCCCTCCATGTCGGCCACGATCGAGATCCGTTCAGGCGGCGTTGCTCGCGGCAGCAAAATGGCGATCAACGCATGTCCCGCTTCATGCACCGCGACGACGCGCTCTTCGTGCGCAGAAAGTACCACCGGTCGCTTTGTCTTTCGCTGAAGCGCCTTGTCGATATCGTCGTTGGTAAACTCGGTGTTGCCCGTACGAAGCGACTGGCGTTTGAGCGCGCGACACACCGCTTGAATGTGATCACCCGCGAAGGGAATATTTTTCTCGCGGTCTGCCATACCCTCGGTCCGCCGGACCATGTGCTTCACGAGCGCCTCGGTCAGATTGAGGTTAAACTTCTGGTTATAAATCTTGATAATCGCTTCACGATCTTCTGGATTTGGCGCCGGAATCTCGATCATGAACTCAAACCGCCCCGGCCGCATCAACGCGCCATCGAGGGACTCGAGAAAGTTGGTCGTCGCGACGATGAACACCATCTCGTTTTTGCGAAAACCATCCATCTCGGTCAGCAATTGGTTCACCATCGAGTGCTCAACTCCGGACCCCACATACGTCCCACGTTGGTGCGCAAACGCATCAATCTCGTCAAAAATAATCACCGACGGCGCCGCTTGTCGGGCCTGACGAAACACACGTCGAAGATTCTCTTCGGACTCACCGACCCATTTGCTTTTGAGCTCGGGGCCTGAGATCACCATCACGCTCGCGTTGAGCGCCGTGGCCATGGCTTTTGCGAAAAACGTTTTTCCCGTCCCAGGTGGGCCGTAAAAAATCACGCCGCGAGGGAGCAGACTCTCAATCGCCTCAATATCAGCGCCGGTTTGCATCGTCTCAATGCGACGCACAAGGTCGATCACTTCTTCGCGCATGCGAGTCTTGACCTCAGCGTACCCACCGATGTCTTTCTCAATATCAACGTTGGGAAGCTCAATGTCTTCGCTCACCGTTTGCTTGCGAATTTCTTGATAAATCTCTTGCTGTGCCGGACGTCCTGGCGAGGCCTCACGACGGAGCGCGAGCTCAGAGAACAGCTTGCGGCAACGAACGGGGTTCAGCCCAGAGACATACTTGTACAAACCAAAGGGATCAAAATCCGAGTTGTGCAGCGACTTGGCTTCGCGCTGAGTGATAATTTTTGCGAGCGCCTCTCGCGGAATCCCCGTGATCTCACGGCGCGCAGAGAACACTCCCTGAATCACCTTCGGGATCTCAAAGCTCGGGTCACGAAATCCCAACAACACGGCCTCGGGATTTTCGTACAACAACGGGATCGCTTCGCGTGCTTCAAGCGTCAACCCGGTGTGGGTCGTCGTCAACACATCCAAATGCAAGATCACGATGATCGTTCGCTCAACACTGCCGCGAATGGCATCGGTAAGCTGCGAGATCATCCGACCCAGGTTAGACCCCGGGGGGTCATCGGGCCGCGGCCGACCGTCAATCACAACGAGCTTTGGACCGTCTTTTTGGCGGCGAATTCGCGCTCGCACAGCGAGGTACAAAAACAGCGAGAGCTCTTTCTCACACTCAACCAAAACGCTGGTCCCTCGCCGAAGCCGCTCTTCAATGAAGGTGATATCCGAGGCACATGCAGCCTCTACCGCTTCTTCTGCACGCACAGCGTTTGGAAGTTGAGCGATGGGCAAGAGACGATTGTTGCTCATTTGAACTTTAACTCAGTCATTCGAACCGATGAGATTAGACACGAACCTTGATGACGATCTCGTACTCGCCGTCTTCTCTTCTGGACTCTTGCATGCCTTCAATGGTCCCGATAGATGCGGATTTTTTCTTCAGGGCTTCGAGATAAACGCGCTGAATCGCTTGATCGAAGCGCGCAAATGCAACCGGGCTACGGCTCGTGGGCACCTTGGTGTCTTGAGGAAACACCTCTTCCAACTTGGCAGCAGGGGTCTGGAAATGTCGCGTTTCCGTCTTGCTCA
>JANNCG010000273.1:0-1951 GCA_031386385.1 Myxococcales bacterium | reverse complement strand
CGAAGAGGCCTTCATCGGCGACCTGTCGGTAGCGGCCAACTTGCGCTTTGTCGCCGGGGCCTATTCGCAGGTTATTTTGGATTCAACGCCTGCACTTTTTCGCACCCCACGAGCAACCCCCACTAACCCTGAGCAATGCCAATGACGATGGGGTTTCCTGAGCGCACAGTGAGTTTATCAGTTCATCCAGCAGCGCGAAGGCACTTGCGCGGAGGCTTGTCCTCTGCGCAATACCGCACGGCGCTCGTGCCGAAACCATGTGGGTAATAGCTTAGTGCTTCACGCTCGCTACTTGTTGGGCGCGGATGCTTGAGGTCGGCATGTCCCCGTCCACCGAATCGTCATCGTGTGACGGTGCGCCTGCGTCAAAACGCAGCCCCGTGATGAGCCGCGCGCCGCGACCGTAGGTCAAATACGCATAGCCCCAGTTGAGAAATACCGCAGTCCGGTTGCGAAATCCGACCAAAAACCACAGGTGAACGAACAGCCAAGCCATCCACGCAAAAAATCCCGTCAGCTCCATCGGTCCGCTCTGCGCCACCGCTCGCGCTCGCCCAATCGTGGACATGATCCCTTTGTCCCAATAGCGAAAAGTCTTACCCGGAAGCCCGTCCACCGCGCGCGCAATGTTATCCGCAGCCCGCACACCCATTTGAATCGCCACGGGGCACAACCCCGGCAGCGCGGGCCCATCATGCTCAAAGTGCGCACAGTCCCCAATGGCATACGCACTGGGATAACCCGGAATACTCAGATCCCTCTCAACCACCACGCGCCCGCCCTTGTCACGGTTTGCGTTGACCGTTCGAACCACCGGAGCCGCCTTCACTCCCGCCGCCCACACAATGGTGCGCGAGGGGATACACCGCTCAGGATCTTCTGGGTTTTTCTTCTTCAAATACACGCCTTGCGCGTCAATGCGCTCAACGCGCTCGTTGAGCATGAGCTCAACCCCGAGCTCTTTAAGCTGCTCTTCGGCGCTCTTGCGAAGCCCCTCGACAAAGGGCGAGAGCACACAATCGCTGCCCTCAATTAAAATAATCCGCGCTTGCTTCGGGTCGATGCGCTTGAAGTCTCGCGCCAGGACTGTCGTTGCGAGATCCGCGAGCGCCCCGGCCATTTCAACACCCGTGGGACCTCCGCCGATGACCACCATCGTGAGCAGCGGCTCGCGTGCTTTTTCGTCCGTCTCACGCTCAGCTTCTTCAAACGCAACAAGCACCCGTCGACGAATCTCAAGCGCCTCATCAAGCGTCTTCATCCCCGGCGCGTACTCACTCCATGCCTCTTTGCCGAAGTAGTTATTCACAGCCCCTGCAGCGAGGACAAGATAGTCGTAGCTGAGTTTTTGCTCACGAAGTTGCAGCGAGCGCTTCTCTAAATCAATGCTTGTGACCTCATCGAGCAGCACTGTCGCGTTTGGCTGCGCACCAAGGACTGAGCGAATCGGCGCTGCGATCTCAGCTGGAGACAATCCCGCGGCGGCCACTTGGTACAGCAGCGGCTGAAACAGGTGGTGATTGGTGCGATCAATGAGCGTGACGCGAACGGGAGCGCGAGCGAGCTCTTTGGCGCAATTGAGCCCAGCAAATCCGCCGCCAATGATGACGACGTGGGGTCTGTTATCGGTTTGCATACGCCCCGAAGGATAGGGGCGAGTTGTGTGCGTTGAAAGAGTCGATTGCAACGCTTCGTAGAATTTGCTCCGGTGTGTGGTGGTGAAAAGCTGAGGCGTTTTGTGCGTTCGCTCGCCTGTGCCACGGTTGGCGAACGGAGCTTTTCAGTGCTAATACAGTAGCAAATGGGATTTTGTCGGCCAACAGGTGTGCGAGTGTTCGTGCTGGGATTGCTCGCTCAAGTGGGCATCTCGGCGTGTGGGACCTCGCTGTATGGAGGGGACGCTTCGCTGGATGCGAGCGATGGTTCGCGGTATGCGGGGGATGGTTCGCTC
>JANNCG010000244.1:0-2900 GCA_031386385.1 Myxococcales bacterium | reverse complement strand
CGAGGTTTTGCTCTGGTGCCGTTTGCGGCGACGAGCCTTCGGTCGCGGCTAATGTCTGCGCGGTAATGGTCGCATCGAGCGCGAGCCCAGTTTTTATACGGTCAAGCCCATGTTGCCGCCAGTAACCATTGAGCGTGTCTGTGGCGGTCTTCGAAAGGTCGGGTGTCTCACTCATAACGGCCTGAACGAGCAGAAGATACAACCTAGGCTTCTATTCGCCGCGCGAATTGGCTATGTTTCGAGTTGAAAATTCAAATGACCGAAATCCCAACGACTTCACGCACTGATTGGACCGTTAAAGAAGCCCTCGCGATTCACGACAAGCCGTTGCTTTCGCTCGTGTTTGAAGCGCAAACCATGCACCGGCAGCACCACCCTGCCGACACGGTTCAGCTCGCCACGTTGCTCAGCGTAAAGACCGGTGGGTGTCCTGAAGACTGCGCGTATTGCCCACAGTCCTCGAAGTACGATACCGCCGTCGGGGCCGAGCGCATGTTGCCCGTGGACGAAGTGATCGCAAAAGCGCGTGCAGCTAAGAGCGCTGGAGCCTCGCGATTTTGCATGGGCGCCGCATGGCGCGAGGTCAAAGACGGCCCCGCGTTTGATCGTGTGGTGGACATGGTCCGAGGCGTCAAAGACATTGGAATGGAAGCCTGCTGCACGCTTGGAATGCTCACGGGCGATCAAGCGGTGCGTTTGAAGCAAGCGGGGCTGGATATGTACAATCACAACCTCGACACTTCGAAAGAGTTCTACGGGAGCATCATTCAGACCCGGAGCTACGAAGACCGTTTGCGGACACTCGACAACGTTCGCGCAGCGGGAATCGGCGTTTGTTGTGGAGGGATCATTGGGATGGGCGAGACGATCAAGGACCGTGTCGCGATGCTTGTGACGTTGGCGAACATGACGCCGCCGCCGGATAGCGTTCCGATCAATGCGTTGGTGGCTGTTGAGGGGACGCCGCTTGAAGATCAACCGCCGGTTGAATCACTGGAGCTTGTTCGAATGATCGCGACAGCCCGCTTGATGATGCCGAAGGCCTTCGTTCGGCTCTCAGCGGGACGCACCGCGCTCAACCGTGAGGCTCAACTGCTGTGCTTCGCCGCCGGAGCGAACTCCATTTTCTATGGAGAAAAACTGCTCACTACGCCAAATCCCGAAGAGGACGAAGACGTGAGGCTCCTGCGTGATGCAGGGCTCAAGCCCCTCGTGCTTGACCTGCAGCCTCGTACGGACCACGACTCACCGAACACTGTGCACGCTTCGATTGAAGCCGTACAGACACACTCACACTGAGGGCGGCGTGCGGGGCGGGACTGAGTACACGTGGACCGACGGCTCTTCGCCACCAACGGCCAATAGAGTTCCGTCGGGCGAAAACTCAAGCGCTGTAACACTCGAAACCGATGCCTGAAAGCACCGGACCGCGTTCGGATCTTTGGGGTCTATCAAGTGAACTGCGCCATCGGTCGCACCGACCGCAATGAGCGTGCCATCACGCGAAACTGCGACAGACTCACCCGTATCAAACCCGAGCTCAATGCGCTCTCTTTGCAGTGTTTTGCCTCGATAAATGTCGAGGCTTGACGGATTTAGCGCGACGATCGATCCAGCATGATCCATCGCAATCGGGCCAAGAGGCCCAGCGGCGAGCGTCGTGTCAACGGCGCGCCTGACAGCGTCAAGGACGATGATCCACTGGTGCACACGCAAGACCAGTTGGCGTTTATCATTCGAATAACGAATGACAGCGCGTCCCCCGACGCCCACCGCCACGCTCTGGCTCGAGCGAGTCGAAAACCAAAGGCTATTGTCTCCTAGCCGGGCCACGACGCCGTCGTTGTCGATGACTGCTTGCATCGGGCCAGAATTCGGAATGGTGTCCGTCTCGTTGGTACGCAGCGAGTGACGGGTCCCCAAAGACGGAGTTTGAGGCGTGGTGTAGTACGCCCACTTCGCATCGTTTGAGATCTCCAGAGCGCCCGTGGTCATCACAGAGATGACTGTCGACGGTCCGGAGGGAAGCGGACACCGCTCAATCGCGCCGCCCGCTCGAACGGCAAAGCACTGAGCCCCGTCCGAAGAGAATCTCAATGAAACAACAGCTCCGTTCTGCTCGTAACGGAGCGTGCTTCCGTCCGCGAGCGACATCCTCCAGAGCGTTCCGTGGCGTGTGCTCAACAGAACGCGCTTGCCCACACGGTCGACGCTGCATTGTGTGACGCGATCGTTGAAGTACTGCATCCGAATGGCGCTGAGGTCCTTGGTGGCTAGCTCATAGATCACCGAGTCGTCGCTAAAGGCCACGATGACGGCGGGATCATCAAGATAGAACAACGTGCGAACGATGTGACCGCCAGTCAGCACTCGTGACGTGCGAAGCACCTTGGCGTCTTCGATCCGAACCGCTCGAATGGTTGCGTCGTTGCATGCAATGACAAGCTCAAGTCCGTCGGGAGAAAATGCGATCGCCGTGGCACCTACCTTCTTATCCGCGAGCGTGATGATGTGCTGCCCAGACAGCGAGTCCCAGACATCAACGCCAGCGTTGGTCAGCAACGCGATCCGCAACCCATTCGGCGAGAACTCAGCCGCCGACACGCGGCCGGAGATGGCGTCGTTGGTGTCCCAAAAAGTGAACTCGCGGATAATCGATCCGCTTCGCAAATCCCAGAGTTGTGCCTGTTGTCGTCCACCTCCCACAAACAGCGTCGATGGCAGCGCCCTGCTCGCGGCGAGCACGCGCGAGCCACCTTCGTGAAGCTCAATGCGATGGACCGGAGCGCCCGTTGCGACATCGAAAACCGCGAGCGCGCGTGGGCCCGCCTCAAAGGCGGCATAGGTGTCGTCGCCAGAAAACATCATGCAACCGTCGAGCTCATCGCCCGTTGCCTCAA
>JANNCG010000232.1:0-4302 GCA_031386385.1 Myxococcales bacterium | reverse complement strand
ACCTGCGCCGGCAAGCCGCGGCCGAGGTGGACCTCGTGGTGCAGTAGGTTCACACCGTCAACCGCTGCTAGCTCGACGAGGCCGTCCAGGCCATTTTGCGCGCTCGAGAGACAACGACCTAGCGTCGACGCGGTCGCTCATTTTGACGGGACCATTGGTTGAAATTGATTGGCCAGCGCGGCTCACACTCTGGTGACGAGTGGTATCACTGAGTCGCTCGGCTCAACCCTCGAGCTCACTGAAGCAATCGCCAGAGCCTCTGCTGCTGATTCTGCCCGCGCTTCATCCGTCTGCGGACTATGGGCAGTGAGTAATGATGCTTGGGTCGTACCCAGCAGCTCTCTCCCTCGCTCAATGAGCGCGGCGGGTCCGTTAATCAGCAAGAGGTACTTGCCCTCTTTCAACGCGAGCTCGTACTTGACGACGCTCTCTTTTGACAGGCCAATCTCTGATAGCGACGAGCTAATGAGACTGGCCGCGCCACCAATTGCAGCGCCTGAGATCGTTCCGAGAAACAAACCCACCACGGGGCCCACCATCAAAAACGGCCCCACGCCGGGGACCATCACGCAGAGGGTACTAAACAGCATCCCCCAGAGGCCACCCCAGAGCATCCCTCCTCCGCTGGCCTGCACAATTCTCTCTTCTGGAGTCTCAAAACCCACCACGTGCTCTTCAGGCTCAATGTGGCGGCCCATGATCGATATGGTGGTCATGTCAAAACCGGCTTTTTGCAGAACAATCACCGCTTGTTCTGCTTGGCTGTGCTGGTCATAGATCGCGACGATTGAGTGATGTGGTGCATCGGACATAGAGATTGGTTCCTTTAGACCCCGCCGTGAGCGGCGAGCCTAAAGAGAACAAGGTGCACGAAGTGTTCCGTGTTCACGCACACCCGGGTGTGCAGGGTTCAACACCCGGGTGTGCCTCTTGGCCACAACGACCACAACCACTACGCTTACACGCTTGACGAGCGCCGCGCGCGGATCTTCATCGGCAGCCCATCTCTTGGCCGCAGCGTGATCACCGGCTCCGCCACCGGAACCATCCCGGGCAATAACTCCGGCTCAAACTCACGCAGCAGCGTTGCTAACACCAACGTTGCTTCAACCAATGCAAACGTATCGCCAATGCACTTTCGCGGCCCCGCCCCGAAGGGATAGTACGCAAGCGTTGGGCGCTCTTTGCTCGCACCTTCGGCGAAGCGCTCTGGATCAAATCCCTCGGGATTTTCCCAAAACTCTGGGTGCCTGTGCGTGGTGTACGGGGAGAGAAAAATCAGCTTTCCCTTCTCGATCGTGAACTTTCCCATGTCGATGTCCGCTTCAGCGCGACGCGAGAGAAACCACACCGGAGGAGAAAGCCGAAGCACCTCTGAGATCACCATGCGCATGTACGGCAGCTTCGGATAGTCCTCTGCGGTCACGGGTCGATCACCTAAAACCGCGTTAAGCTCGTCCACCACTTTGCGCCTTACGTGCGGCGCACGCGAGAGCCAACTAAACGCCCAAGCCAGCAAATTTGCAGTCGTTTCGTGACCTGCGGCGAAGATCGTTCCAACCTCGTCACGCAGTTGTTGATCGGTCATACCCTCGCCGGTCTCTTCATCACGGGCCTCAATCAGCATGCGCAAAAAATCGCCGCCGGGGCTGTCGGGATTCTCACGCTTTTGCGCGATCGCCTTTTCAATCACGCGGAGCACACTCTCACCAGCGGCCACAAACTGTCGATTGCCCGGCGTCGGGACGCTCAATGGCGGCAACCAGGGGCGTACAATTCGTCGGTTGAGCGCGTGCAAAAGCATCGTGATCGCTTTGCCAACGTCAGCCGCATCTTTGTCCACGTCGGCGCCGAGCATCGTATCGCCGACGATTCGCAACGTGAGATGCATCATGGATTGTGCCACGTCCACGACCCGACCCAGTCGTGCAGCCTCGCGCCACTCAGTAGCAGTACGCTCGGTGAGCGCGACCATTCGTGCACCCAACGCATAGATCTTTTGCCGATGAAAAGCCGGCTGCGCGATGCGCCGTTGACGCAACCAAAACGCGCCGTCGCTGGTGACCAGACCGTTGCCTAGCAACAGCCGAAGCGCTGCAAATCCCGGAGTGTCCTTGCTTACGTGCTTTGCGTTATCAACGAGCACCATCCTCACGTCCTCAGGATGAAACAGCATGTACCCGAACTGCTTCGGAAACTTCACCGTCGCGCGATCACCACACTCACGCAACGTGCGCGCAAGCGTCCCAAGCGGGTCCGTTCGCATCGCATAGAGGTTGCCAATAATTGGCACCGCGCCGGGCATTGGAGGGATGTTGATCATTGAGATTCCATGGCTTTTTTCAGGGTTTTATTAAACGCCCAGATCGCCGCACCCGCGGTAAATCCAAGGACCGTTAGAATGCCGAAGAAGCCTTCTTTTGGCATCTTGGTGTACAGCACGCCAATGTAGCCCGAGAGCGTGTTGCCAAAAAACGAAGACATCAGCCAGATCCCCATCATCATCGAGACGATACGAACAGGCGCCACTTTGGTCACCAATGACAGCCCGATCGGGGACAGATACAGCTCGCCAATGGTGAGCAAAAATGTGCAGAACAGAGGCCAAAACAAACTCCCCTTGCCCTGCCCGACCAAGCTCGCGCCGACGATCATCACGATAAACGAGCCGCCCACAATGAAGCAACCAAGCGCCATCTTTGCCACAGAAGAGGGCTCTTTGCCGTTGCGGTTTTGCCACGCCCAAAAGATGTTGAGCAGCGGAGCAAATAGAAAGATCATCAGCGGATTTGCAGACTGAAACCACGTTGATGGGATACTAAATCCAAACACCACTGGCCAGTTGGTTTGCTCGTCAGCCCAGGTCTGCATGGTGTTGCCTTGCTGCTCGTACACCGCCCAAAACACGACGTTGAGCGCGCACAGACCAGCCAGCGCAAACACGCGAGACCACTCGCCTGCGGTGAGCTTCTGCGGCTTGGGGGCCTCTACCTTCTCGGTCACCGATGCAGGCTGGCGCAAACCTGCAGACTCGCCCAGGACCTTTTCGCCAGTGGCTCGAGCCATGTTTTTCAGCTCAAGTGCGTCGGGAGCCAGCCAGCTTTTACCCAGCCAATAAACAGACAGACCGATCATCATACCAAAGCCCGCTGCGGCAAAACCGTAGTGCCAACCGTAGAGAGCCGCGAGGGTTCCGCAGACGAGATTGCAGATGAAGGCGCCGAGGTTGATGCCCATGTAGAAGATCGTAAACGCCCCATCCCGCCGTGAATCGCCAGGCGCGTACAGGCCACCCACTTGCGTGCTCACGTTGGGTTTGAAAAAACCGTTGCCAATAATGAGCAGCCCGAGCGCGATGAAAAACCAGTTTTCAAAGGCCATCACAAAGTGACCGATGGCCATCAAGATTCCGCCCACGACCACCGCGCGACGCTGTCCCAAATACCGATCTGCGAGCAGGCCGCCAAAGAACGGCGTGAGGTACACCAACCCGGTGTACCAGCCATAAAGCTTGGACGCAGGGCCGCTCACTGAGCAGGTCTGCTCGGCGATTCGGTGAGCCAAATCAGCCGCAATGGGCAAGATGTTGTGCGCGGTGTCGCCCCTTAACAGTGCGTTCACCTTGGGCTCGATACACGAGTGAATCACCGCAGGATCGCGGATGTCCACCCGACCCAAGAGGCCCTCGACAAAGCGCCAACCGATAACATGGTCGGGGCTCCCTGCCGCAGTGTACGTCCCGCCCTGCAGTCCCTGTCGCATTGAGATGAACAGATAGTTCACCATGTAGAGCTTTAAGAGCCCGCGCATTCCGTAGTACGAAAAGCGCTCCCACATCTCTGCGAAGAACAGGACAAACAGGCCTACTGGATGTCCGAGAAAGGTCCGATTTGATTTTGGACCGATCCACTCACCGGGAGTGGGTTTTGTTTCTGTCTCAGTGCTGGTACTCATCAATAAGGAATGAACGACGAATGACGGCAAAGTGGAAGATCGAAGAGCTCTCAGTGGGCCAAGTTTCTGAAGCAACCTTCTGGGCCAACCCCGTAGAGGGCAACCAGCACCGGTTCAGGGCGACCCATTTGGACGGCCGGCGGGCGCCCAAAGTGATCCTCTGCAACGACCCCAAGATCCGCCCAGGGATGCCAGTTTTGGTGAAAATCCTGGAGATTACCATGTCCGACCGCCCAGACCGAGGCGCCATCTTGGTCGAGTTTGTGCGCACACAGGACTTTAAACTCGAGGGCGTCTGGCTGGACCCCTTGGTGTCCAAGAAGCTTCAGGTACTTTTAGAGAGCGGGC
>JANNCG010000216.1:0-3561 GCA_031386385.1 Myxococcales bacterium | reverse complement strand
CTCAACGGTGATGGGTTTGGCGACCTGCTCGTAGGGGCGAACGGAGCGCAGCCCACCGGGCGGATCAACGCTGGTTCGGCGAGCGTTTTTAGGGGAAACGTTGACGGTGTCTCGATGGTTGCAGAGCGAGTGATAGATGGGCCTGTCGCCGGGGATCAGTTGGGCAGTGCAGTGGTTGGTGCCGGAGATCTTAACGGAGACGGTTTTGCTGACTTCGCTCTCGGGGGGTCTCAAGCGGTTCGTCGGGGACTGGTGGTCACGGGTATCGCGAGCGTGTTTCATGGAGGCATCAACGGCGGCTCCGCGGTCCCGATCGTCGCTTTCGAGGGAGAGGTTGCCGGCGATCAGCTCGGTAGCTCGCTCGCACAGCTGGAGCAGCAGAGTCGGCGACGACCGTTGTGGTTGGCGAGCTGGCAGTGGTCCGTCGGTTCGGGACGCGTTCGATCAACAAGTCACCGACGCGCGTTTTGAGAAGTGTGCGCTTAGTCCCAACCGATTCCGACAAACTGCAAGCTCACCGAAAATCCAACGTTGACTGGCTGTCCGTTAAACGGGATCTCGACCCACGGAGCCGCTGAAAGCTCTGCACCGACCACCGGGTGACCGCTAAACAGATACGCAATGCTTAGTCCTGTGGGACGTAGATACAGCGAGCTCTCCGAATTGGATCCTCGCAAACGCGCGCCTGCTTGGTCGTATTTGACCGACCGTGTGCGCACCCCGACTTCAGGCACGAGCAGTCCCAAAATCGATGGAATGCGAACATGTCCCCCCGCGACGAGCAGTCGCATGATGGGTGCGATCCCAATCGAGCCGCTCACCTCACTTGTGTTGGTCGGAAACGACCAGTGAATATGCCCGCGAAAATCAACTCCAAGCTCTGTCCCAATCCACGCGCCGCCGCGCTCATGACGAAAGTAAGGCGTGGTGTCGGCGCACTCGGGGTTTCGCCACGAGTTGGGTTGGCTGTGCGGGACAAACCGTCGGTACCCTGGAGCGAAGGTAAATCCAAACTGCGGTCTGCCGTCGTGGATCGCGAAGCTTGGGCCGAGTGAGACGGCAGCGCCGTGTTCCCATGGCTCGTTGGTGCGCTGAGTGCACGGATCGTAGAGAGAGGGTTGCACCATCGGCGGTTGTGGCACAACCGGTTCGGGCGGTACGGGTGAGTGTTGGATCCAGAGCATGTTGGGCCCGCATCCGGCGATCTGCTCGTTTGTTTGAGCGCAGTCAATCACCGCCGTCACTTGGCCGCAACGACCCGGAGCTTCGCAAACAAACACTGGCGTTTGTCCTCGCAGACTCTGTCGGTGCACGAGCAGCGATGGTGCGCCCTGCGCGGCGAGCGCAATCACCTCGTGCTCCGCGTTTTCGATGCGAACGAGCTGAACGGACATCGGGTAGAGATGCGGCGGTTGGTGCGCGCTCGCAGTGGATGTCCCGAGAAGAAGGACACCCAACACAAAAGAGCCAATGATCATTGCTGGGCAATGCGTTGGTGGACGATCTGTTCGATGTTTGTCCGGTTTCGATAGCATGCGAGAGCCAAACGTCGCGGGCAGGGATTGCTTACACCCCGCTCGACTCGGGAGCTATTTTTTCGAGCAAATTGAGCCAAATCCTCTGGACAACAGCGCTGTTGGTTAACGATTTGGCCCAATTTGCAGCATTTTCGTCGCCGTGGGTCGCATGGGGCCAAACACCTGTGTTTCGCCAGGCCGTTAGCGTCCACGCAGCGCGAGAGTGCGACGATGCTCTCTTTCGCAGCTCGGATAACCGTTGCGCTCGACGCCATACCAAGCCACGCCGACGTTGAGCGACACAAACCCGTCCGCGAGCTGCTGGCCCGGCTGCGTGTCCAGATCCGCGCGTAGCGCGAGCAGCAACGCGTACCGATTGACGCTCATGTTTGGACCCCGCGCCGCGGGCGGCACAAACGGGATATACACGCCCCACTCGCCGCCCAAGTTGAGCGAATACCGAAGCGCTGCAAAGCGATACGAGCCGCTGATGGGTGCTGTCCCGAGCGCTAGGTAGGTGCCCCACGAGGGCTGCGAAAACAAATAAGCTATTCGTGTTCCGATGCCTACGTGCGCAGAGTCGTTGGAGGCTCTTACGTTGAGCTCTGCGCCCGCCGTCAGGGCGTGCGTCCCCTCAGAATCCCAGGCAAGGCCAAAGGTGGCGTGAGCGTTGAGCGTGGCGCCGTAGGGACTGCTCCCTCGCGGAGTCACCACCACGTGAGGGCCGATGCTCGCCCCGATCTGCGTTGCGCAACCCGCCGTGCCGAAGACGGCAGCGCTCGTCGCGAGGACGATGGCCAATGGAGCGGGTACGATCGGAGAGCGAGTCACGGAATATCATTCGATTGTATCATCTTTCAATTCATGCGTGTTATCCGCAAGATCGCTGAAAAAATCAGGCTATTTCTCCACTCGCTGGCCGGCTATCCGCCCCATGCACCCGCCGACGGTGGCACTGCTCGGATGCCCGCACATCACATGCCTGGCCGTCGGTACATGGCAAGTTCGTGATTGGATTGCACGTGCGTGGCAAGAGCAAGTGCTGTCAACGATAGCCAGCGTATGTGATATCCTACCAGAGTTGTTGTGTGGCCCCGCCCTGGCGCCGAAGCGTTCCGACACGAGGTTGCGGTCCCTGTGGGCTGTGAGCGATCGCGAATCGAGCGATCCCGACGTTAAGCGACACAAACAGCTCCGCGTTGCCCGTTGCCACTTGAAAATCCATGTCCCCGCGAAGTGTGACGAGCAGGCCGCGAGCGTCGCTGGCGTAGCCTGTTCCCTCAAGTTGCGACCGCCCGATGGGGAGGATGAAGCCTAACTCGACGCCGGTGTTCCACGAGTACAAGAGCGTCGCGTTGCGGACTGATCCGCTCATGGGGGCAAACCCAACACGCGCATATCCCGCCCAGCTCGGCTGCGCGAACAGGTAGGACCCAGTGAGCCCAAAGCCCAGGTGTCCGTAGTCATTGGTGGCGCGAAAGTTAAACTCGGAGCCAAACATAAACGCCTGAGTCGCGGAGGCGTTGGTTGGAGATCCGACCACCACGTGGGTGTTCACTCCGCCAGACAAGAGCGTGTGTCCTCGCGGGGTTGCGAGCACATTGAGTCCGCCCGTTGCGCCTACCATGAGCGCACAGCCACTCATGTTGCTGAGCAAAAACAACGCCGCGAGTGTGCTTGCGAGAGTTGTTGTGTGACGTAATTTGCTGAGAGTTTTCATCAAAACGTACCTTTTATCGCAAGCTGGCCATCGAGTAGCCGCTCATCCCAATCAGCAAGCTTAGAAACACATCCCGCTGCACAATCTCGGGTCGCCACTCAACGTCTAGTCGAAGCGACACCGTCATCGCTCTGCCAGATTCACTGCGCAAAAACATCGCTTGACGCGAGCGGGCGCGGGGCGCGTACCCCAGAGTGAGCTCAGTCCCAAAATTAAGCGTGTAATAGCTCACGGAGTTCAGCGTCGAGAATCCGAATGGGCTGGCCGTCACCCGCAATGCGCCCATCCACTGGCTTGCAGCCCCGAGCGCGGCGAGGCTAAACC
>JANNCG010000213.1:0-1791 GCA_031386385.1 Myxococcales bacterium | reverse complement strand
GTTGTGTATGGACAACCCTGGGGTGAGCAAGTTGCCGAATACATCATCGCTCCGCTTGATGTTGAGCGGTCCGTTGAATTTGTCACGCGGATGCTCACGGCGTTTGGAATGGAAGGTGACAGTCTTGCAGTTGTTGTAGCGCGCCTTCAGTCGGCAAAAGAGCAGCCACACATTGTCGAACTGCTGACCACCCCACTTCATGCATCAATGATCGCATTTATGCTGTTCGCCCAAGGAGAAATCCCTAGCTCGCCGTGG
Source organism: Myxococcales bacterium (assembly GCA_031386385.1). Lineage (GTDB taxonomy): Bacteria > Myxococcota_A > Polyangia > Polyangiales > JANNCG01. Next base: position 1,533 of record JANNCG010000213.1, on the reverse strand, counting down.
GATCTTTTTGAGGACTACGTAGACAAAGTTTTTGATCGAGAAGAGCGAAAACCGTCAGCGGAGGCGTTTCGAAAGAATGCCGGCCTGACCGCTAAACGCGCCCGGGACGTTTTGAAGCTGCTGCACGATCAAATGGGTCTCGCTATGCACGTTCGTGCGCAGGGCGGAGCAGACGCGAATGCTTACATGCCCGAGCACCATGTGACTCACTATTTGCGCGATATTTTGCAGACCAATGTGGGATTAAGTCCAGCGACGGTGGATCACGCGAGCGCGCCTTTGTTGCGGATGACGGATGAGCGATTGGGATTGTTGTTTCGCTTTCCGGACGCGGGATACACGTTTCGTTTGCGTTCGTTGCAAGAGTTTTTTGCGGCGCGGGCTTTACTAAATGCTGACGTGCCAACACAGCAGCAGCGCATTGAAGCGATCGCATTTGATCGCCACTGGCAAAACGTGATGCGATTTGTTGCGTGTAAGTTGAGCGCCGAACTTAGTAGTGGCTCTATTGTGGTGTCGCTGCCAACGATTTGTGATCGGTTCAATGATGGCACGCACGGGAGTGTCGCGAAGGGGATGCGCGCCGGGTCCGTTCTTGCCGCTCAAATTCTTCGAGCAACAAACGATGTTTCGCTCCCACGCGTGCGCGAAGAACTTCTCGATCGAGCGCTGGATAAGATCTATGGATCGATCAGTTGGCCGTCTCAGCCGCTGGGGCATGAGTTCGCTCGCATGAGTGATCCACGTGACAAAGACGCCGCTGTCGAAAGTGACGGTGGGCGACAGTTGATAAAACGTGTTGAACAAAGTCTCCGCGCGCGAAAAGAGCGCTATGGCACACGTGCGGCGATTCGCACTTTTAGAACCCTCACTGGCTACCCCGAACTCGACCTGCCCAACCTCGCGGATGAGCTCACACGCTCGGGGTTGGCTGAAGGGCTCTCGCTTGAGGTGTTGATTGAGGTTGCGGGCACGCAACGCGCCGTCTTACCCGTCATGAAAGAACTCTCGTGTCGCCATGATCCTCGCGTCACGCGTTGGTGTTTTCAGTCGCAACATTGGCGAGAACATGTTCTGTCGGATCCCTGCACCGATTGGCTTCCGTGGACTGATTGGGAGCGGAATCGTAAGCCACGTATTGATCGGGGGGTTAGTCAAATTTTGCGCGTTTTGTTGACACCAATCAGTCGCCGCGATTTATCTCTCGACAAAAGGAGTGCGCCGAATTCGATCGCGGAGGAGGCTTGCGGCGTTGTGAAATCGTTGACCCAATTTGAGTCCGCACCGACCCGATTCTCGCTTGTGCAATGGATCAGATCGGGAAGTTGGGAGCGCATCACCTCAGATTGTCGCTACATGGTTCGCGAAGCGAGTTGGGTCGCCCTCGGGGTGTTCAATTGGATGCAGAACGATGCTGATCGCCTTGAATGCATTGCGTGGGTCGAGTCGGGGAGCGCTGGCGACACTGCGGATTGGCACGCTGCTGAGAAGCGATGGCGCGACCATGTGAGGGTTCCGCCCTTGGAAGTTGTT
>JANNCG010000202.1:0-1605 GCA_031386385.1 Myxococcales bacterium | reverse complement strand
CGCCACTCAGGGTTCGCAAGGGATGCTATCGGGAGTGGTCGCGCAACTTCTGTTTTGCTGGGGCGATCGTGCAGGTGCATGAGTAAGAACAAAGTGTTTGTGGCGATCCACGGCAACTGGGGGACGCACAATCGAGTGAGTACAGTGGACGAGTTGGCGGAGGATGTCGTGCGTGAGTCCATCGCGCGACAGCTCACTCGACTTCGGTGCAAATTTGTGGCGTTTGGTGCAGCCGACGATCATGTTCACGTGTTGTTTTGGCTCCATCCTATGATCTCGCTCACCAGAGCCTTTAGAGCCATGAAGAGCGCGAGTGCTATCGAACTGGTAAGAGAAAACGACTTACCGTTTCGATGGCAGCATGGGTTTGCTGCGTTCTCGGTCTCTCGGCCAGCGATTCCCATCGCCACAAGCTATGTCCTTAACCAGCGACTCATTCATGCCCAACGCCGCAGCATCGATCGCTACGAATAGCAGGCACCAACGTCCTCTCGGTTCTCTCTCTGACCAACCCCACCGGTGACAACAGCATCCCTTGCGAACCCTGAGTGGCGCAAGCCACGAAGGGACCCTGAGCGCTCTGCGCGAAGGCACCATGCGCGGAAGTCTTGCTTCAGCGCTTACGGCACGGCGCCAGTACAAAGCTGCTGCAAAGCTGCCTGCGATGAATGCTGGTTGTCTCTGCTGGCGCACCAACCCGCCAGGGCGACACGCGCAATTTGTGGCGCGCACACCCCAATCTTTCAGTGATACCCTTCGAAGCCGGAAGGTGACGATGACAACGCAACTCGATGCGCAATCACGCCTGGCGGACAAAGCGAAGCGCTCCCCACACACAACGGCTCACTCGACCTCTCAGTATCGCGCGAGAGCAAACACACTCGCGGCGTTGATTGGCTTGATCGTTGCGACAAACGCGACGACCGCAGGCGCCCAGCAAACGACGCCACCAAACACCACGCCAATCGTTGCTCCCAACGTGCAGGCTCTGAGTCAAATGGTCACCCCGACCGCAGAGCCCATTCGCTATCGGCTGGGCAACGGACTCACTGTGATCCTCGAAGAGCGCCATGGGGTACCGCAGGTTGCCGTGCGAATGATTGTGCATGCCGGGTGTCGAGATCAGCCCCCAGGACACACCGGTCTCGCGCACGTGCTTGAGCACTTGATGTTTGAAAGGACGACGCAAGCAAGCGCAGAGTTCAGCACGCTTGTCGAAGCGCTCGGAGCGATTCACGTCAACGGTGAGACCTCTGATGAACGGACCGTGTATCACGCGGTGGTGCCCGCGCATCGGCTGGCGGAGATGCTCTGGCTTGAGAGCGGTCGACTGGGCTTTTTGCTGCAGCGAATGGACCAGGCAACGCTCGACGCGCAACGGCGAGTTGTGCAGAGTGAGCACCGAGAGCGAGTCGACGACGTCGGTGGGGGCTTCTTTCTGCGCTTCGTCGACGAGGCTTGGTACCCCGTCGGCCATCCGCAGCATGATGTGTTTGAACATCCTGAGGACGTCACGGCGATCCGCTTGAGCGACCTTCGATGGTTCTTTCAACGGTGGTATGTGCCCGCCAACGTGACGCTCGTGTTGGTGGGCGATTTCGCGAC
>JANNCG010000200.1:0-3284 GCA_031386385.1 Myxococcales bacterium | reverse complement strand
CGACGCGGAGCGAGGGACGAAATGAGGCCACTACCGTTCAAAGGCTAGTGGCCTCATTTGCGCGAAGCGGTGCGTCTGCGACGCGGAGCGAGGGACGAAATGAGGCCACTACCAGTTCTAACGTTTGATTTGACCTTTCATCCAACGGGCGTACCCTTTTGCGCAATCGCGACGGCGTGTCAGACGTTCTGACGGCCCTCGTATTATGGCCCAATCGTTGGAGATCGCTCGCATATGAATCACAAAGTCGTCCTCTGTCTTGCGCTGTTGGCTGCAACCTCAATGAACTGCAATCGCCGTCGGCGTCGCGACGATGATGACCAAGATCCACAGACAAACGTCCAAACTGGCGTCCAGAATGGCATTCAACCCGGCATGCAGCCCGGAATGCAGCCTGGAATGCAGCCCGGCATGCAGCCCGGAATGCAGCCCGGAATGCAGCCCGGCATGCAGCCTGGAATGCAGCCCGGCATGCAGCCCGGCATGCAGCCCGGAATGCAGCCCGGAATGCAGCCAACCATGCCGACCACACCCACCGCACCCACAAACATGGGGACCGCGACGCCCAATGGAATGTTGCAAATCGGCAGCAACGCCGCTGGTGCACTGGCACAGGGCGACAGCGCCCTTCAGGACGGCTCGCTCGGTGACGACTACAACTTGGTGCTTATGCCCGGCCAAGCACTCACGATCGTGGTGCGCGGTGGTCCACGGACGGATCAACCTGGTGAGATGCTCGACACCTACGCGATGCTCATTTACAACGGACAGACCGTTGCTGAGAACGACGACATCGACCCGAACAACCGCAACTCACGCATTGTTCACACGCCCACTGCACCCGGCAACTACATCTTGCGGGTGAGCACCTACGGCAGCGGCGCGAAGATGGGCTCGTACACCATCAGCGTGATGCCAGGCGCAAATCCCGAAGCGCTCTAGGCTGCGTTTATGCTAACCAGAGAGGAGTGAATACCACCGGACTCTCTTTGTTTGCAAAGCTCCCTCTCGGCGGCGTTGATCGTCGCTCTCTCGTTGATCTTCTGGCGAAACACGGCGCACAAACGGCGCGTGAAGACCTCGCTCGAAAACGCCGAGAAATCACCGTGCAAAATGCAGAAGTCGCAAAAGATGTCTGCGTCTTGTTGCTTGGTGGCTCAAACGGAATTTTGCTCTCCGTTGCCACGCAATTGCTCTTTGCTGAGCGCACCGCGGTGTATGCCGTGCACAAAGACAGCGAGAAGCTGCAGATTGGTCCGCACCACGCCTCGGCGGTCACTGAGGCCGCGATTGCGGACGGGCTGAGCGCGACGTTTGTGAACCAAGACGCGACGTCGCCAGAGTGCATCGCGAAGGTGGTGGCGGATCTTAAATCGCGCTTTCGCGCCGTGCACTTGATCAATGGCATCGCGGCCGGGGCGCCGAAGCGGTTTGCGGAGTATGGGGCGATTCAGGTTCCGGAGCTGGATGTGGCGTTTGATTCGGTGAGACAGACGCCGGACTTTTCGAAGGCAGAGAATGTTCGCAAGTTTGGTCTTGTCGAGGTGGATGTGGCCACGGAGCAAGACATTGAGCGTACGGACAAGTTTATGGGGCACTCGACAGACCCTTGGGCCGACGCCCTCGCGCAGGCTGGGTTGCTCGCCAAGGGTGAGAGCTTGGTGGCGTTTGCAGACTATGAGTTTGAGCCCAACGATCCGGTCTATGGGATGGGACCCCTGGCGCGCGCGAAGGTGATTCAGCGAGAATCGCTTGCAAAAATCCAGGCGAAGTACGGCGTGCGGACAACACGTTTGTGTTATCCTCCGATGGGGACTACCGCGATTGGGGCGATTCCGGGTGGGCTGCTGAAGTTTGCTGGGACCGCGCAGCTGATGCTTGAGGACAAGACGTATCAGAATTTGACAACGCTCGCGTCCAACACAATGCCTGCGTTTCGTCCGGGATTTCGCGATGAAGCGCTGCACGCGGACAACGCGTACAAAGCCGTGCGACCCCGGTTTGATGCTTTTGTCGAGAGCCTGACGCCAGAGAATGTTCGCAGCAAACTGTCGTTGGTGTTGGGCAACCCGGGGCTGTAGTTAGGGCGAAAACTTAGCGTCCACGCCCTGCGCGAGCTCAAGTCGCGAGAGAAACTCGGCGCGGCTAAACGACTCGCATCCCAGGGACGCTAAGTGCTCGGTCATCACTTGGCAGTCCAGCATTTGAAATCCCCGCTCGCGCAGCCGCTCGACCAGCGACGCAAACGCCACTTTGGACGCATCGGTCCTGCGGTGAAACATACTCTCCCCGGCAAACACTCCGCCCACCACCACGCCGTACAGCCCGCCAGAGAGCTCGCCGTCATCGGACCAGCACTCAACCGAGTGAACCCATCCCATGTTGTGCAGCTCGGTGTACGTACGACGGACCTGCGAGGTGATCCACGTGCCCTCTTTGCGGGTTGAAGCGCACGCGTCAATCACCTGCTCAAACGCCCCATCAAACGTGACGGTAAACGGCTTGCGCTTCAGGGTCTTGCGCAGTGAGCGCGACCAATCGGGCTCGCGATCAAGAGCGAACAACGCCCGCTCTGCGGGACACACCCACGGGATCATCTGCCCGCTCACCGGCCACGGAAATATCCCGCGCTGATACGCCGCCACGACCATCGATGGGGACATGGTGCGCGAAACGGCCGCAAGCTCATCTCGCCCCAACTTGCGTACGTCTGGAAAGTGCACCGTCATCGGCGGCGGCTGCACCGGCGGGTACGGAAGCTCTCTTGCGGGTGGAATGATGGCTGTCATAACAAACGAACGATAGCGTGGTTTTCGCTCATTTGCTTGGGCTTGCGCAAGGGGTAAACTCGCATACCTGATGAACAAAGACCTCGCGACCGAGACCGACACCGAGTCTCTCTCTATCCAAGAACGCTACGCCCCGAAGTCCCGCTGTTTTGGCTGCGGACCGTCGAACGAAAAGGGGCTTCGAATACGTAGTTTCGCTGGAGAAAAGCAGGACGAAGTGATCGCGGTGTTTCACCCCGAAGAGCACCACGAGGCCTTCCCCGGGATGGTCAACGGAGGGATCATCGGGTCGCTGCTCGATTGTCACTCCAATTGGTGCGCGGCATACCACCTGTTGCGTATACGCTCGCTCGACACCCCTCCCTGTACGGTCACCGCCGATTTTCACGTGACGTTGAAGAGGCCGACGCCGATGGGGGTTCCGTTGTATTTGAAGGCGTGGGTGGCGCTTTCTGAAGGCGACAAAGTGCGGATTGAGGCCACCCTGATCGCCAA
>JANNCG010000197.1:0-2453 GCA_031386385.1 Myxococcales bacterium | reverse complement strand
GGGGCGAACTTCGAGCTTCGCGGTAAACGACCACTGCTCAACATTCTCATCAAGGAGGTCGACTTTGGTCAGCGATGGCTGCACGACCGGATCAAGCTTCTCGGCCATAATGGCTTGCGGAAGCGCCTCATCGACAAGCTTTGTAGCAACATCGTTAGCCACGCGGCTGCCGTAGTATTGCTTCAAAATGTGAAGAGGCACTTTGCCTTTGAGAAACCCCTTCACCTGCGCCGACTTCGATAACTCGGAGTATGCTCGGCTCAATGCAGAGATAATTTTTTCTTTGGGGAGTTGAATGTGGAGTTCCACTTCAACGGGCGAGAGACGCGATACAGTAGTTTGCATGAAGGGGCGCGGACTCTATCGACCACTCGGATAGAGTCAAGCACTGATCGACACCGGGTCGATAAATCAAGCAATTTGGGCACACCCCTACTGTGTCACCCAAAGAAGCGCTCGCCTCGTCACCGGAACAAACTCGGGTGGGAGTTCATGTGAGGCGTGGTCCATCACACGAAATTTCACACGTCGGCGGCCAAATGCGCGGATCAACATTGCCTCCGCCCGCCGTGAATTCTCGATAATCTCGTCACGCAGTCCAGTGATCAAATAGATTCTCGGGCGTAATCCCGCAAGGCGCTGGATGCGCTGACGCTCCCCGTCGATGTATCCATCGTTGGCGGCGCAAATGAGCCAGCGCGGAAACGTCTCTGGCTCTTGGAGTCCGGCGTTCATCGCGACGTACGCGCCTTCTGAAAATCCCATGATCACGTTGTCGTGACGCTGCACCCTTCGGGGGTAAATTTGCACCAGCCGTTCGATGGACGCGATCGATTCTCGACGGGCATAACCCGCATCGTTGCGCCACTGCCGATGCCCAGCTCCCCGTTCGTGTTCATGGGGCCCAATGGGACAAACAAGCCAGCCGAATCGCGGGGTGCTCTCGTGCCACTTTCTACAGGACTCGCGCGGGTCTGCACCACGCGAATGCAAGTACACAAGCACCCGCTGACGTCCGCCTCTCGCGGGCCTATAAAAATAAGCGCCAGCCAAACCACTCAAGTCTAGTCGCTCGGGATCGCCTGCGCGGGTCGGCGGGCGAATGCCATTTGTGTTCACCGTCGGCGGGCGATTGCGACGGCTGCCAGTGCTCGGTTGGTGCTGCCCGGGTCTGGTGCCGGTTGCCTGAGAGCTCTGCGCATGAGCCGTGAGGGAGCCGGTGACGGCGGTCACAAACATGGCAAGAGCTACGAAACCGGGACGTGTTGACAACACCATCAGCCCATAGCGCATAGCACTGTCCCGCTGCCCCGTCCAATTCATCGCCGAATGCCCCAGCGCGGCTCGTTAAGGCTTTGCTTTCGGTCCACGCGCGAGGGGGTGTGCTCCGTCGTACACCTTCATCACCTGTTCAAGCGAGACGTGCGTATAGCGCTCAGTCGATCGAATACTCGCGTGCCCGAGCATTTCTTGAATCGCACGAAGATCCGCGCCAGCGTCGAGCAGGTGCGTCGCGCAGGTGTGTCGCAGCGTGTGCGGGTGCAGATCCGCGCGCCCTTCGCTGAGCTCACCATACGCTCTCACCAAGTGCTGAATCTGTCGCGGTGTGAGGCGTGTCCCGTAGCGGCCAAGAAACAGCGCCTTTGGATCCTGCCCGTGTGTGCTTGGGTGTTTCAGCGCCGGACGGACGGGCAAATATTCTGAGATGGCCTCGCATGCCACCTTGCCAATCGGAATCACCCGTTCTTTGCTTCCCTTGCCGCGAACTCTTGCGCTGCGATTGCGCAGATCCACATCGACGAGATTGAATCCAACCAGCTCACTGACGCGTACCCCTCCGCCGTAGAGCAACTCAAGCATCGCGTGGTCTCGAAGCGCTAAGTTCTCGCGCTCAATCGGATCCGCTGACCGTAGCGACGGCCTCGGCGCGAAGCGCTTCTCATCTGGCGAGTCCATCAACCGCGAGGCCGCCGGGATGTTGAGAACCCTCGGGAGGTCCCGCTTGAGCTTCGGAGCTTTCAACAGAGCTGTGGGATCGTCCTTAATTTTTCCGAGCTTTAGGGCGAAGCGAAAGAACGACCGACACGCCGAGACGTTGCGCGCAATGGTTGAGTGTTCACGGCCCTTTGAGCGCGAACCTAGCCAACCACGCAACACCGCGAGCGAGACTGAGTGCAACGTCGGCGCAGTCTCAGAGTACTTTCGTGTGAACTCAACCAGCGTCATCAAGTCCCGGACGTAGTGTTCGACTGTGCGAGCAGACGCCCGCCGCTCGTGGGCAAGATGCGTGGCGAACTCAGCGACGTCACTCGTGAGTGGGTCGCTTGGAGCACCCAAGAGGTCTTGAAGCGTTTGGTCTAGTGTTTTCACAGTCCGTGAGCGGAGTGTAGAAAGAGTTGCGCCGGACGCGAAATTTCGCGGCGCGAATTTATTTCTTCTTGAACTGCGCCGCG
>JANNCG010000138.1:0-1985 GCA_031386385.1 Myxococcales bacterium | reverse complement strand
CAGCGAAGCTCCCGCGACCGCGTGAACTCGCGTCGAGTGCCACCCAGTCTCTTCGAAAAATAGGTCCAACCAGCCTTGAACTTCGTCTGCCCCCTCAGCCTTTTCGGCTGCGGAGACCTCCGGGCTACCCATGGTTGCAGCGGCGAGGCTCACGGACATAAATGCAGTGGGCATCGACTCGAGCACTGCGCGATTGGCCTTCACGTACGCGATCATCTCGGGCTGGTGTCGGCCAAAATGCACCGACGCGGCAAGGATCGCTGCGATGCATCGACGCAGCTTAAAGTTGTTTGGGATGTGCTCCACATCAATAAGCTCTGCTGTGTATCCAAGCGCGATGAGCGTTCCTACAATGTGCTCGGCGATACGGCGGGTATGGCCCTCACTCGTGGCGTATAAAACGGCAACTAGTTTCACGTGTTTAACTCTCCACCCGCTCGTTCGAGAGGGTTGACTCCAGTGGTTGTTTCACACGCGATTGCGTGCGCGTTAGTGTTAGCGAGAGCCGTACCTTCTGCGACCGATTGCGCCGCACAGAGGCACGAGCCAAAGATGAAAATACACCCCGCGAGATAGATCCAAAGAAGCAGAGCCATGACTCCTCCCAACGTCCCGTACACCGCGTTGAGCGACGCAAAATTGTTTAGGTATACGACGAAGAGGCTCTCGGTGATCTTAATGAGCAGCGTGGCAATGAGGGCGGCAGGCCAAACCTGGGCGATGGTAGCCCGCTTTCGCGGAGCGTATCGGTAGAAGAGCAATAAGCTCAGAAACACCACGATGGACGGAAGGACGAAGCGCCAGATCGCGTAGATCCCCGCGTGCAGTTCAGAGCCCGGAAAAAACCAGTCTCTGCCAACGCTTAAAACCACCGGTGCGGCCAAGCTCGAAAGCGCCGCGACCACGGCGACGCTCAACAGCAAGAGCCCTTTCAATGGCAATCGCCACCAGCTTTTCTCCGCGTCTCCCCACGCGTGGTGCGTGATCCGGATAAGCGTCGTGAAGCACTGAAGGACGGACCAAATGAGCAGCGCCAACGCGACGACCCCGACCTTCTCACGCGCCTGGACGACCTCAGTGACCGCACCGAAGATTCGGGTTTTTGTCACCGCGTCAAGCGGAACATACAGCTCGCCGTACGTGACGATCACCTGCGCTGCGCCCCTGCGATCAACGAAGAATGAAGCCACCGTCGCGATCAGAATGATGAGGGGGAAGAGCGCGAAAAATGCATTGAATGCAAAGGACCCCGCCCACTCGGCGCCATCAATGACGAGAAACTTCTGTGTGGCGACGGCGAGCACCGACCACCCTCGCTTCATCCATGGCTTTGCGCGCATTTGATTGCGCGCGACGCAACAACTCGGCCAATGCACTCCGCAGCCGAAATTGCTAGAATTTCAAGTTCTCTCCAAGCTCGGGTTGGATCAATTTGGAGGCGATGACATCAAAATGATCGAAGCGATCAGCCGTTGCGACGATGCCGAAAGCGTCGAGTGAGTGTCCACGCCACCGCACGATCGCACTCCTTAGGCTGCCGGGCGATGAACCTCTCGCGGGCAATCGCGGTGGATCGTTTGCGGCCTACCACTTGCATTCGATTCTGCATGATAAATCCAGAGACGCAACAGAGTTCGATCGTCGCCATTTATGACACCCACGCTGAGGCGGAGGGCGCGATTAAGGCGCTCCATCAGGCGGGGATCGACATGCGACACCTGTCCATTGTCGGTCGAGATTTTCACACCGAAGAGCACGCGGTAGGGTTTTATACTGCGGATGATCGCGTGAAATTTTGGGGCCAGCGTGGTGCAGTCTGGGGCAGCCTACTGGGTATGCTCTTCGGGAGCGCGTTTTTGTTTATTCCGCCGTTTGGAGCGGTCATCGCGATGGGACCCATTGTCACCGCGATTGTTGGAGCCTTCGAGGGTGCCGCCATCGGGGCCACCGCGGGCGCGCTCTCAGCAGCGTTGTCTGCGCGCGCG
>JANNCG010000091.1:0-6764 GCA_031386385.1 Myxococcales bacterium | reverse complement strand
ATCAACTATCGCGTGGATGACATGGCTGGCCTGATTGAGCATATGCGCAGCAATGGCGTCTTGCTTGAGAAGGGTCCTGAGTATCACGAGAACGGAGTCTTCGCGTGGGTCTTGGATCCTGATGGCAACAAGATCGAGCTGTGGGAGCCGATGCTCTGGGACGACAAAAACAAGAAGCCCTAGTTTTGAAGCCCGCGATTGGCGAGTATTTTTGCTCGGTTTTTGTTGACACTTCGCTTACGGACTTTGTGCAGCAGACGCTCGGGCTGCTTCTGCCGAAGCTGCTCGGCGTTGCCCTACCGCGATAGGGACGAGCATCCAGTAGCGCCCCCCCTGAGCCATGCGACCTGCGCGATCGTAGGCATCGGGACCGGCACCCCAAAATAGATCCCCACGCACCTCGCCACGGATCGCACCTCCGGTGTCCTGTGCGATCACCAGTCGCTGAATCACCCCCACGCCCGCGAGCGACGCGAGGTCTAGAAAGAGCGGCGCGCCAAGGGGAATGAAGTGTGTGTCCACCGCAAGACTTCGGCCCGGCGTGAGCACCACGCCCTCAGCGCCCGTTGCGCCGGTGTCGCTCAAGCGAAAGAACACATACGACGGATTTTGATTCATCACGGCTTGTGCCTCACGAGGATGCTGCGACAGCCACTCGCGAATCGATTGCAGCGAGACGGCCCCTCGTTGCAGCGCGCGACGCTCTATCAGCACCCGACCGATTGGAACATAAGGCCGCCCATTGCTCGCCGCGTAGTTCACTTGCAGCGTGGTGCCATCGTCGAGGATCACCCTGCCGGATCCCTGAATTTCGAGAAAAAATGCATCGATCGCGTTGTCGACCCACAGCAGTGGAGTTGCCCGTCGCCGCAGAGCGCCAGCGACGATTTGTGCTCGGGTCCAGTATGGCCGCAGACGACCACGCACCCGACGCCCCACCCCGGCTTGGCCTGCGAGCGTATGCAAGTCCGGTGGGCGGCCGTACAACGGAACCGCGTAGCGTCTGCTACGCGTGCGCGATCCGTGCAACTCGGGCTCAAAGTACCCCGTGAAAAGTCCATTCGCATTGCCATCGGCCGACACGACAGGCAGGGGAGCAAACCAACGAGCGAAGTACGCCCTTACCTCAGTTGCATCCGCGGTTGCCTCAGGGATCGCGCGACATGCTGGCTGCCAGTCCGCTGCGGTTCCGCCCAGACCGTTGGGTCCGATGGATGAATCGGGTGGCTTTCGAAGCAACCGCGCGCAGCTGCGCCGCCACGCCGGAAGGACCTCGTGCGTTTGATCCGCAACCCAACCCGGTAGAGCAGCCAGACCGGTAGGAGCTTCGACCTCACGAGGCGCAACGATGGTTGGCTCACGAATCACCACTGGCGCGTGCACAACGGGTCGCGTCATGCGCTGAATCGGGGCTCGAACCAGACGAGCGTGGCTGCTCGCGCAGGCGGCATTGAGAGACAATATCACGAGACAAATCGCAGCCGATTTTTGTTTGGGTCTCTGTATGTGCGACGCTGTTTGGCTCAATGACAACCGATGGAGTGGAGAGGCAAAAGGGATGCTACCTGAAGGCTAGGGGTGTGGTTGCAATATCGATCCATCCACGCCGGCGCTGCGTGCTTCACGCGCGATCTGACGTATAGTGAGACACCCCAACGTATGGCAACCCACCCCATTTTAGTTCACGTCGCAAGAGACTCTGCGCCCAAGCGCGTGATCCCTGTGCGTGGTGAGGACCTGCTGATTCTCAGCGGAGACGAATCAATTGCACCAACGCACGTTCGGCGCTCACGCAACGGCGTAGTGTTGCCTCCGGTCGAGGTGAGTCAACCGACGACAGCGTCACGCAACTGGCAGGCGTCGATACCCGTGAAGCTGCTTCTCTCGTCACTAGGCGCCGTCGAGTGGAGCATTGAGACCGCGACTCCAAACGCCGCAGGGACCGCGTCGGCGGAGCAACCGGAGCAACCGGAGCCAAACTATCGCCAAGCTCCCGGACCGATCACGTGGGTCCCAAGCGGAACCGTGAGACTTGTGGGGATTGGTCGCGCGGTCATCGCGACACTCTCGATGTTGCCAGCCGTGGCGCTGGGATTTATCTCGACGTTTGTGCTCGTGCTTGAGCCCTCTCGACTGTCGCCAGGGGTGCGGCTAACGGACGCCTCGATCGGGTTGTGCGCTCTGCTTTCGCTGCTCGGAGCCATTGGTCTTCGTCACTCATTTCGCTGGTGGAAAAACGCTATTTTCGTCCTGATGGCGCTCTCTATCGCGGCGATTGGGCTCTTTCGAATCGTCGCTAGTGAGGGTCGAACCGTCCACGTTTATGCCAGTGCGCCAATGATCCGTGAGGTATTTGGGACCACGCGGCGCGAGCGCTATTTTCTCACGCGTGAGCTCGCTGCCTTGCAAGCACCCCTTGCGCGCGAGGGGGTCCAGATCGCCGTTCTTGGACACCTTGACCCCTGCGAGCCCGCAGCGCTCCCTGAGCTGCATGGGCGCGAGATCGCCGCGCTGGTGTGTGCGAATCGATGGCTAAACCTTGACCCACGAATCGCACGCGGGCTAGGGATGGACCCAACACGCAACCCCGCAGAGTCCTCGTGCTTCGATGTCACAGGCCCCATGTGCTCGCCAAACCTGTCGCCAGAGAGCTTGCAGCCCACGACACAGTCACGCTCTTTTGAATTGAACCGCCCAGAGCAAGCGGAGGGTCGCTTTGAGCACGAGGCCTGGCACCCCACCGTCAGCGCGACGCTCACTTTTGCTCCCTCGCTGTTTCGCCCCAGGTATGAACAGCTCACAAGTTATACCGTGAGAGTCTGGGGATCAGCCAACGTAAGCTCGGTCCGCAGCGAGCACCCAAGCATGAACATCACGTGGCAGATGTCCGCAGGTCCGCCAGGGGTATCCCACACTCAATTTACCCTGTATGCGCTCAGTCCCACATCCACCACGGACCTCACGCTTGAGCTCGACAGCGGAGAGCGCTTGCCGATCCAGTGCCCCACGCGTGACGCACACACAATCTACGTTCTCCCAGTGGATCCATCGATCTTGGCGGCCATCACCTTGCCGAACAGAGTCCGAGTGCCGGTCCCTCCCAGTGCTCATCACGTCGCGGTCTGTGCCGGCCCGCCCGTCGCACGGCTTGATGCGCTCACGCTCTGGCTACGGCACGATCCTAACGCTTTGGGCGCGAGTCCCGCGCTGTGGTCAGCCATTGAGGCGCTCCGCTTACCCGGCATTGCTCCGCAGATCGAGCTTCGAGTAGACACTGGTGGATCCGAATCGAGCGCCGTGGGAGCGATCGGCATCGCAGACTGCCACACCGTCGAGGGCCCCGTTCGACGACTGGTCCCGTTGGATTGGGGTGGGCTCGCAGTCAGTCCAGAGGGTGATCCGATCACGATGACAGTGATCGACACAGACCGTCGGTCGCACATGCGCTCTCCCGGGGTGCTCGTCGATCGCTCGCATCCCATATTATGTCTGAATGAGCGCATGACCCTCGGGCTCGGTAGCGTCCACCTTGCGGTCCTCAGTGGTGTGGAGTCCGCGAGCGGTAAGCTCTGGCGACTCGTCCCAGGCGGAGAGGGACGCCGTGCTCGGTTGTTCGATCTCAGTCTGGTGATTGAGTGAGAGTTTCGTCGCTAATCCGCTCAATCCGCGCGGCACCATCAGCCCGATCGCTCGGGTCTGCCTGTGGCACAACGACCCGCCAGCTTGGCCGGCCGACCTCCTGAAGCGCGATCGGTTCGGCTCGTAGCCCTGAAAATGCGCTGTGTTCGCGATCACGAATCCAGCCGTGTGTGCACAAAAATCCGTACGCTGGAGCGTCTTGATCCGCCCGCTGATACTCACTCAAATTGCCAGTTCTTTCTCTGCCATACCAGATCGACTGCACAAACCTTGGCTGCTGCGCAAGGATTGGATCGAGGCTGAAAAACAGCAAGTACTGCATGCGTTCACCGACGCATCGTGAGCGACCAAGGCGCAATGCCACTGCGCTCGATTCGTTGGCGAATCCAAGCTCAACCTGCTCAATCGAAGCGGGGATCGCCAGCCGTTGCAGCCTGTTGAGGTTAAGCGTCTGTGCTTGCATGGCGGCTCGTACGCCCCGCGCCAGCGTCATCGTCATCGTAAAGCGATCCGACGCGTTGGCACAGTAGGCCATGACCTCATAGCCCGCGCGCGTGACCGTGCTCGCGGGGTGGTTGATCGCGATCGAATGCACAAGATCCTGCGGCGCAGCGATGACGTTGATATGCTCTTCGCCCCGATCGCAGTGAACTGCAATGGATCCCATTTCGCGGGTGAGAATCTCAAAATCGATGCCCCCTTGGGGACGAACCGTGGTGATCGAAAACGTCGTGATTGAATACGGCTCTACGCTTGTACCGAGCGTGAAGACACCCGCGGGAGCCTGCCTTGTCTGCACTTGCGTAACCGCAGACTCGCTACTCACGTGAAACTGATACGTGGCACCTGTGGCAAGATCTTGGGACTGCAGCTTTGCTTCGTCCTGGGGGCGCAGATAAATCTTGCCAGTCATCATGGCGTGCCAAACTCCTCGTTGAAGTTGGTTGTAGTCCGCGCGAGGGCCGCCGACCTGAAGCACGCGTCCGCGGACTGCGCCCACGAGTGTTTGGTGCGCAGGGTCAAGTGCACAGCCCAATGGGGCCATATCTACGCACTCGGGATCGCTCTCGTTAGCGGACGGCGGCATAACAAATAAGCGTTGCATCGGCTCGTTGACTCGAAGCCAGCGGTGGTTGCACTCGACCGCCATCACCCCACGGGTCCATGACGGGTACTCAACAACCCGAGCGCATCGGTGCGCTTGCTCGACCGAAACCACCCGCGCCTCGGCGCGATCCAGCCAACCTCGTTGTGCGCGCAGCTCGGGGAGCAGCCAGAGCCCACCCTGGCCGAACCGCTGCGCAATGAGCGGGCTTCCGGTCGCCACACGAACCGTCACCGTCTGTGTCAGCAAGACGTACCAGCCCGCGATCGCACAGAGCGCAGGGAGCGCGACAAAGAGCCACGGGTGCCGACGCCAGCGAATCGTGCGACCAAGTCCCACGGCGGCGAGGATGCTGAGCATCGAGATCGCCGCCATCACCGCCGCGAGGGCGTGCAACCAGGGCGACCACGGGGTGCGCTGCAAGAGCAGAGCCGCGCACACCCCTCCGCCTGATGCGGACACCAAGACCCCCACAGCGGTTGAAATACGATGAAGGGCGCCCGTGAGGTAGATGGATCCACAGTGGACCCACTTTGCGGCCTCGCCCGGGTCGCGATAATGCACATCCACCGCTGAGTCACTGTCGGTGTTGATGTCCGCGGTCTTGGCCTCAACCACCCACTCATCAATCCAGCCGCGAGTCGTCAGCACAAGCCCAGACAACTCTGCACGCTGCTGGCTCACTGCGACCGCCAGCGGTTGCGTGCTTCTACGCCCGTTGCGTCGAACTAACCGAAGCGCGGTGACCCGAAATGCCGCATCGACTTCAAACACGACCCGATCGTCAACGCCCAAAGTGAGCACCCGGCGCGACACAGAATTGCCGCCTTTTTTCAGGCAAATAGCAACGGTCTTCATAGAATATTCACGATACTGCTTTCGGATGTTGTGCGAGATACCCTGATCACGGCATGTGGATTCTGTCGCGTCACTCGAATGCCCTCGTCGAAGGTGTGGCATCTTCCAAAGTATCATCGCGACGAGGCTCACACTGCAGCGAGCAACGAGGTTGCACCGGCAAACCGCTCGGTGCTGTCTCGAACCCCGCTCGCGGTCGCAAAATGGAGTCGTCTGCAGCGGTCGGGATAGAGCTCGCTTCGATTGGGTCTGCTGCCACCATCCGTATGCGCTGCATCACTTCAGACCGCGGCGCGCACTGAGCGACCTGCGTGGTTGGCTCTGTCGGTGCTCCCCGTTCGGTGCCAACTGTACGAACCAACGTCACCTGTGACACTCCGGGAGGGACTACCCATTCGCGTACCCAATCCACGTTGGGATCCGTTGCGCACAAGCTCGAGAGGTGCTCGCGACGCACACCAATAGTGAGCCCTCCGCGCCAGCCCGAATGTGGATAACACAGAGCCATCATTCGTTGTCCCGAGCCAGGATAAACCGTCGGTTGTCCTTCAAGTCCCACGGACGCAACAAGCGTTGGGTCCACGGGCATGAGCAGGATCTCCGTCGCCGCCGAGTCTGCGCAGTGCGCAACAACGGGTGGTCCGTCTGTGAAGACAAACCTGAAATCATGCGTCCCCTGCAAGCTCAACATCCGAAGCGAAAACTCTGTGTGCGCTGCGTTGCTTGGAGGCGCTGAGATATCCCAGGCAAACGTGATGGATGGGTCAACGCTCTCAACCTGAGTCACCGCAAGACCACCCCAGCTATGCACCCGGTAAGTGGCCAAGTTCGAGCTTCCGAGCCTTACGTTTGTTGTGTGAAATATCACCTCTCCGCTCACGGTTGGCGTCCACACTGTCCCAGCCAATCGACCCACGCGCTGCTCTGGACGCGAGATTGGCAGCGAGCCAGCAGGCGCGCCTCGCGGGTGCTCGGACGCAGACCCCGAAGGGACACACCTCGGCCCGGTGACGTCGATACATCCACGTACCCTCGGTCGAGCGAACTCAGGGACTCCGAGCTCATCGAGCAACGGCGGCTCAAGATACAACCATCGATGAGTGCAGGTAAAAATCGCCGAGCGTATCCCTGGGATCATTCGAGAAGCGCCCCCCTCGCAGCG